>NZ_JAEEVD010000041.1:0-21735 GCF_016290755.1 Lachnospira sp. | reverse complement strand
TGTTATTAACTGAGGAGCGCGAGACGTTTGGGGTGTCCAGTGGACACCTCTGCCTGAAAGGCAGAAGAAACGACCGAGCCGACAGGCGAGAGATCGAGCACGCGACCGGGGTCGCGAGGTTCGCCCCCGTCCACCATATAACAAAAAAGAACAGAATCAAAGATTCTGTTCTTAACTGAAGAGCGCGAGACGGGGATCGAACCCGCGACCCCCTCCTTGGCAAGGAGGTGCTCCACCACTGAGCCACTCGCGCATGTCTTAGATTGTTGTGCTCTCAAGCACGAGTTATATATTACACAATATTAGATTTTTTGTCAACCATTTTTTTCAAAAAAATTCAAAAATACTAATAATATACAAACAATATGACGAAATATTAGTATAGGGGATTAACTTAGGGCTTATAATAATAGGTCATTCACTCCCATTTTAACTCAGTCGGGGTACAAGCTCCGACTGAGTTAAACGCTCCGTAAGGAAGTGCTCGCATTAGATGCGGCTTTGCCGCGGCTCGCACACGAGTAGTGATTTGCTACGCAAATAACTACAAGAGAGGATGCGCACGGATTCGGACAGGAATTCGGGGCTGCTTTAAGCAGACCCGAATCCGGCGCTAGACTTACGAGCGAGTCTTGACTTACAGAAAAATCATAAATAAAACACTTATATAGTAAGTTTCTATACATTAGTATAACTATTATTGACTTGCATGGAAACTACTCTCAAGTGTGCTAAAATTGTCTTGACTTTATTATTTTATAATCTACAATCTTATATGTGATTATAATAGAACGGAGTGGAAAATATGGCTTTTAACCCAATGAATATGTTGAAAATCAAGGATGCTTTGTCTAAATTTAGCGGCAACCATCCTAAATTTGTAGCGTTTATGTCTGACACTTTCTCAAGTGGCATTCCTGCTGATTCAATTATTGAATTAACAGTAACAAAGCCTGGTCAGAAGGCGGTTACAACTAATATCAGAGTTACTCAATCAGATTTAGAACTCTTAAATGAGCTTAAAGAATTAAGTAGATAATTAGTTTGAAAAGAGAGGCATTGTCATGAACATATTTAAGAACCACAAGGAAGACCATAAAGGTTTAAATATCATTGTTGTGGGCGCAGGTAAGGTAGGCTCTACACTAGTGGAGCAGCTTTCAAAAGAAGGACATGATATTACAATTATAGATAAGAACAAGACAAGAGTTGAAGCTTTGTCAGGAATGTATGATGTTTTAGGAATCATTGGTAATGGTGCAAGTCTTACAGTACAAAAGAGTGCTAATGTTGCCGATGCGGATTTACTAATTGCTGTAACAGGTTCTGATGAGCTTAATTTGTTATGTTGTACAGTGGCTAAGCACGTTTCAGGTTGCTCAGCTATTGCAAGAGTTAGAACTCCAGATTACAGCGAAGAAACAGAATACTTAAGAAGTAAGCTAGACCTTGCTATGGTGATTAATCCAGAGCTTGAAGCAGCAAGGGAAATAGCAAGATTACTATATTTGCCAACAGCCTTGGAAGTGGATACATTTGCAAGAGGCAGAGCCGATATGATTAGATTCAAGGTACCTAAGGAAAGTCCAATGGTTAATAACCAGATTGCCAATATCTGCGGCGATTCAAAGACTGTGGGCTTGATTTGTGGAATTGAGCGAAACGACGAAGTTATTATTCCATCAGGTGCGGATGTAGTTTTAGCAGGAGACGTAGTTTCCTTTATTAGTTCAAGAGAAGAGTCTAAGCATTTCCTAAAGAAGTTTGGTTTTGAGACACGATCTGTAAAGAACACAATGATCGTTGGTGGCGGTCGTGCCTCATTTTATTTAACAAAACAGCTAATTTCTGCAGGCATTGAGACTAAGATTATCGAGAACAATGTTAATAGAGCCAAGGAACTTACTGACCTTTTACCAGAGGCTACAATCATTAACGCCGACGGAACTGATATGGAGGTTTTAAAGGAAGAAGGTCTTGAATATGTAGAATCCTTCGTGCCTTTAACTGGTATTGATGAGGAAAATGTTATGCTAACCCTTCATGCAAGACAGGTTAGTAACGCCAAAGTTATCACTAAGGTTAACAGAACAGCCTTTAAAAATGTAATCAATAGCCTAGACCTTGGTAGCGTAATTTACCCAAGATACATAACTAGTGAGGCTATTATTGCATATGTTAGAGCCTTAAAGGAATCTATGGGAAGCGAGATTGAAACCCTTTATCACCTCTTTGATTCAAGAGCTGAAGGTATTGAATTTAATGTACGTGAGAATTCAAAGCTTACTAACAAGCCTTTAAAGGACATTAAGCTTAAGAAAGGCTTACTTATTGCCTTGATTAGTCGAAAGGGTAAGATAATTATTCCAACTGGTAATGACGAAATTATGGTGGGAGATTCAGTAGTTATCATTACAACTCATACAGGTTTTGATAGAATCGAAGACATTTTGGCATAAATTAAGAAAATGAATGAAATCGGAGTTTAATTATGAATAGTTCCATGATACGAATTGTGTTGGGAAATGTATTAAAAATCGAGGGAGTTTTAATGCTTATCCCAGTAGTGGTGGCCTTGATTTATGGAGAAAGTACAGTTCCTGCCTTTCTTATATCAGCTGTCCTAGCTATTGTAATAGGACAATTAATGGTAATAAAAAAGCCCAAAGATACCGTCTTTTATTTAAAAGAGGGTTGTGTTTCCACTGCTCTTAGCTGGATTTTTATGAGTATTTTTGGTGCCTTACCCTTTACAATAAGTGGTGAAATTCCTAATTATGTAAATGCGCTTTTTGAGACAGTTTCTGGTTTTACCACAACTGGTGCCTCAATTTTACTTGAGGTTGAAAGCCTTTCAAAAAGTATTTTATTTTGGAGAAGTTTCACTCATTGGATTGGCGGAATGGGAGTTTTAGTATTCCTTCTTGCCATTTTACCTATGACTGGTGGTTCTAATATCAATCTTATGAAGGCAGAAAGCCCGGGGCCTCAGGTAGGAAAGCTGGTTCCAAGAATTGGAAGAACAGCAAGAATCCTTTATGGAATCTATATCGGACTTACAGTAATTGAAATTATTATTTTACTTTTTGCAGGTATGAGTTTCTTTGACTCAATCTGTACATCAATGGGTACAGCAGGTACTGGTGGTTTCGGTATTAAGAATACAAGTATTGGTGGTTACAGCCCACTTATTCAGTGGATTGTAACAATCTTTATGATTTTATTTGGTGTAAACTTTAATGCTTATTACTATCTTTTATTTAAGCATTTTAGACAGGCCTTAAATGTAGAAGAAGTTAAGGTTTACATTGGAATTATTGTTGCAAGTACACTTGCTATTTGCATAAATATTGCCCATATGTTTTCAAATTTAGAGCAGGCCCTAAGAGCATCAAGTTTTGCGGTTGCCACAGTTATTACAACAACTGGTTATTCAACAGTGGATTTTGATACCTGGCCGGCTTTCTCAAAATTTATATTGGTAATACTTATGTTTGTAGGTGCCTGTGCTGGTTCCACAGGTGGTGGTATTAAGGTTTCTAGATTTATAATTAGCTTTAAGACTATTATTAAGGAATTCCATTCCTATATTCATCCAAAGTCTGTTAAGGCTATTAGAATCGAGGGAAAGACAGTAGAACATGAGACCCTTAGATCAGTTAATGTTTATTTCATGACTTTTATTTGCGTTTTCACGGTGTCTTGCCTTTTGATTTCCCTAGAGAATCAAGACCTAGTAACTACCTTCACATCCGTAGCTGCAACAATTAATAATATTGGTCCTGGTCTTGCAAATGTAGGACCGACCTGCAATTTTGCATCCTTTAGTGTACTTAGTAAATTCGTTTTTATCTTTGATATGTTAGCAGGAAGATTAGAGTTATTCCCAATGTTAATGCTCTTTAATCCAACAATTTGGAAGAGTACTTTCACATCTAGGATTAATCCTAGAAGAAAAAATTGGGAAGATTGCGATAAGGTTAGAAAATAATTTTACTGTAAAAACTTTTCTCAATATGCTAAAATTAAGTGCGGTAATTTCTCGTAGGAGAGACTTGAATTTATAGAAATAAGGTGCTTAATATGGATTTAGTTAATATTTTAGTGGCTGTCGTTTTACTAGTTGTTATAGTAGGAATGTTTTTGGCAGTGTCATATTTTCATAAAAAAGATGGACTTAGAGATGTTTGTAGCGGTAACTGTGCGTCTTGCGCTATGGCCGGACAGCATAATAAGGAGTGCGACAAAAAAGAAGAATAAAATTGGTGCTAGGAGGTAATTCAATCATGTATGAAGTTTTTAGAACTGATCATGGAGTTTTATCACAATTAGAACAGCCTAAGGAAGGTTGCTGGATCAACATGGTTGGCCCCACAAGCAGAGAGCTAAACGAAATTGCTGAAATGTACGAAATCGATTTAACCGATTTAGCTACAGCTCTTGATGAGGAAGAAAGCTCTCGTATCAGCCTTGAAGATGGATATACTCTTATCTTAGTGGATATCCCAACTCCAGAGGTTAGACATGAGAAGAAGATGTATACCACAATTCCTTTAGGTATTATTTTGAAATCAGATACGATAATTACGATTTGTAAGGAAGAAACACCTATTCTTACTTATTTTATTCGAAACAAGATAAAAGAATTTAGCACTAAAAAGAAGATGCGTTTTATCTACCAGCTTCTTTATCGTTCCGCAGCAAGTTATCAGATAAACCTTCGTTTAATTGATAAGAAGCGAATCGAGATAGAAGAAAGAGTTATGGGAAACACAACTGATATGGATTTAATCGAGCTTCATGAATTAGAATCTACATTGGTTTATTTCGCCACATCTCTTAGGTCAAACAGCATCGTGTTAGAGAGACTTAGAAGATACAAAAGAATTGAACAGTACCCAGAAGATATGGAATTACTTGAAGATGTAACCGTCGAGTATCAGCAGGCTATCGAGATGACCTCTATTTATCGAGATGTCATCGATGGTACAAGACAGCTTCTTTCATCAGTAATTGACAATAGACTAAATAATGTAATGAAGCGACTTACAGCCCTTACTGTTTTAATGGCCATTCCAACCATTATTTCAGGATTATGGGGAATGAACACTGCAGAGAAATATATGCCATTTGCCACAGTTCCTTACGGCTTTGCCATAATCTGTATAGGCATCGTGGTGGTTTGTATTATTGTAATTTGGTATATGAAGAAAAAGAAGATGCTTTAGCATAGATAATAAAAAAGACCTTAAGTTTAGTGAGTATAGAAACATCACGAAGACTTAAGGTCTTTATATTTTTATGAAAATGTATTGCAACAGCACCCCTTATTATTTCATATCTTAGTATTATAAGCCTATTACTTTAAATAAGGCCTGTCCTCATCAGCAATCAGCACATTTATTAGATAAGCTGCAATTAGGCTAGTTTGAATCTCGTATTCTGCCCACTTTTGTGGAGCGTTTCCTACCTTATCAATGGTTAGAAGGCCGGTAATATTATTCGTATCATTTCCAAGAACAATTTGAATTGTACATATAACATTTCGCTGATGCATAGCCTCACTAAATTCTGGTGCTACATCTGCAACTCTGCCAACAAAGCTAGATTCAAGAAACATTTTCTCACAAAGCATGCTCTTAAAGCCCGGACTCTTTGCGTAGAGGGCGTTAGAAGAGTTATCAAGAACCTGACCGAAAGTCTTGTAAAGCTCTAAATTCTCTCCTCTATAAATGTTTACGCTATCCACATTAAAGGTCTCTTGTATGTGAGTTAAGAGGTCAGATATAGCTTGTCGTTTATTCCTTGCAAAATGCTCGATAACCTTAGAAATATAGCGTAATTCGTTAACCTCACGGCCGGAAACATTTTTCTTATCAGAACTTGTAATACTCTTAATATATGCCTCTTCGTGAATCTCTTTTCTATAGAAAACGTATCTATCGCGGCCTTTTTCCTTTGCAATATAGAGGCAGAAATCCGCGATTCTAAAGAGTTCGTCATAGTTACTTGCATCCTTTGGATAGATGGAAGAACCAATAGAACAGGTTATGTTAAAGTCCGCGAAATCATTAATAAACTCCCATTTTATCTGGGTTCTAACCGCTCTTAGATAGCCTCGCAAAAGATTTTCATCAGTAATATCAAAGAGGATTATTAAAAATTCATCGCCGCCGATACGTCCAATAACTCCGCCATCACCAATGATTTCTTTAAGTTTCCTACCAATCCTTCCCAAAATCTTGTCGCCATACATGTGACCATAAAGGTCGTTTACCTTCTTAAAATTGTCCACGTCAAGAATGAGAATGGCTAGATTTGTAGGATAGGCGTCCATGTAATTGTCGTGTTTGTGGTCATTATTAGCGGAAATCAGGTTCTTTGCATACTCTGTAATAGTCTTTTTGTTATAGACACCAGTTAGAGCATCGTAGGAAAGGTCGCTAATCATTTCGATAAGATTGCTGTTTGTGTGAGCATTTTCATCAGTAAGAATCCTGCCGATAACAATCTTGTCGCCGTTATACTTGTTATAGACCATGCCTGTGAAAATGAGTTTCTCCATGATCTGCTTTTGGGTACGCATACTAGTTGTAATCTTTGCGCTAAAACTCTGTTCGTAGGATAGAATCTGTCCCACGAGGTTTTTAAATAGGCCGATGTCAGATTCTGCTATAAAGCCTTCATTTATCATGAATTCGCGCCACTGAATCAGGCTCATTTTATAGATGGTGTCTTTTGAAAATATGTCATAACGGCACATTTTAAAAATGTCGTCAGTCATATCATAGGTGAAGGTGTATTCCTTTGTTAGCCCAAAGAGAACCCGCCCCTTCGTAATGTCATCAAGTAAAAGGTCATTAATATTTGCAAGGCTTTCAATATCGACCATTTCAATGTTTATCTCGCCTCTAGCAGATGAGGTCTTTTGGGCAAATAAAGTAATGAGATTTAGGCGCATTTCTCCCTTGTAATTTCTAAAGTGGAAAATTCCCTTTAATTCTTGTCCTTCATAGCTGTCTATAAAATCCATGAGATTAATTTTTTCTTCCTCGGCAACAAATTCTGTCAGGTTAGAAAATCTAGTATCACCAAAGTATTCTGTGAATGGCTTATTAGCTACAATAGCTAGATAATAGGCATCAATAGTAGCGATACGTCGATTTAATCTGTTGGATCTTTCATAATCATCAGCGTAAATAGTATTATCACTCATTGATTTTCTCCTTTATAGAGTTTTATTATATTTTGTTCACATTTCTATAATCACATTTTCCTAATATAATTATATAATATTGCAGCAATTAAGACAATAATACATTAATTGTTCGACAATTATATTAAAAAGTAGTAAATATCTTGGGGGTATATAGTCTGGCATTAGTCCTTTGGTACCAATACTAAATATAGTGTTTATCTTTGGCATGAACCATGATATAATACAACATATAGGGAAGGCATGTGAATAAAATAAGACTATTACTTGATTTTGCAGACACAAGATGTAGTTTTATGCGCCTTTTATGACAAAAAAACTAAGAATAAAAAATCGGGGGTAAATTATGGAACGAGTAAAGTACAACAAAGTAGAAGTAAGACATGGTGATAGCCCAAAGCTTTTCCCAGTATATGAAATCTACTTAGATGGAGTGATTGTAACTAAGGTATCTTCTCAGGTAGAGGCAGAAGAGATGGTTTCTCGTTGGTCAGAAATTTATAAGTAAGAAAGTTTCATTTTGATTATGTTTCATAGCAAAAGTAGCTGCTAAGAATGTGAGTCTTGACTTTAGCATTTATAGCAGCTATTTTTATGCATACACAACATATTGTATTTTGTTATTGACTAGAAGCACAATATGTAGTACTATAATAATAGCTTAAGCAATACGAAGATTTGTCAAGAATGTTTTTAATTTAGATATTCTTGTAAGATGGTACCTAAAAAATAAACGATGTGATATTATAGAAAAGATGTCGTAAAGACAATTTTCGAGACATAAAATAATAAGGGGAGAGCAATTATGAAGATTATTAAACGTAGTGGTTCAGAAGTTACATTTGATATTGAGAAGATTGTTAATGCTGTAACTAAGGCCAACAATGAAGTCGTACATAGCGAACGATTATCATCAGAACAGATTCGTACTATTTCAGAGAATGTAGAACAGATATGTAATGAAATGGGTAGATCTCTTAATGTAGAAGAAATTCAGGATTTAGTTGAGAACCAGATTATGAATTTAAGAGCTTTCGCCGTTGCAAGAAAGTATATCACATACAGATATAAGAGAGCGTTGGTAAGAAAGTCTAATTCAACAGATGAACAGATTTTAAGTTTGCTTGAATGTAACAACGAAGAAGTTAAGCAGGAGAACTCTAATAAGAACCCAACTGTTAACAGTGTCCAGAGAGACTACATGGCAGGTGAGGTAAGTAAGGATATTACTAAGAGATTACTTCTCCCACAAGATATAGTAGAAGCTCATGAGCAGGGCTTAATACATTTCCATGATGCTGATTACTTTGCTCAGCATATGCATAACTGTTGCTTAGTTAACCTTGAGGATATGCTTCAGAATGGAACTGTAATTTCTGAGACTATGATTGAGAAGCCACATAGTTTCTCAACAGCATGTAATATTGCAACTCAGGCAATTGCTCAGATTGCTAGTTCACAGTACGGTGGACAGAGTATTTCACTTGCTCACCTTGCACCATTTGTACAGGTTAGCCGTGAAAAGTTTATTAAGCAGGTAAGAAAGGAACTCGCAGATACAGGGGTTGAAGCTTCAGAAGAGAAGATTCGTGAGATCGCTGAAATCAGAGTTCATGAAGAAGTTAAGAAGGGTGTTCAGATGATTCAGTATCAGGTAATCACTCTTATGACTACTAACGGTCAGGCTCCTTTCGTAACAGTATTTATGTACCTTGATGAAGTTCCAGAAGGCCAGACAAGAGATGATTTAGCTCTTGTAACTAAGGAAGTTCTTCGCCAGAGAATTCAGGGCGTTAAGAACGAACAGGGTGTATGGATTACACCAGCTTTCCCTAAGCTTATTTATGTATTAGAGGAAGATAATATCCATGAAGGTTCTAAGTATTGGGATTTAACAAAGCTTGCAGCTGAATGTACAGCTAAGAGAATGGTTCCTGATTATATTTCAGAGAAGATCATGAAGCAGTTAAAGGTTGATGCTAATGGCGATGGTCAGTGCTATCCATGTATGGGTTGTAGATCATTCCTTACAACATACTTAGATGAAGATAACAAGCCTAAGTACTACGGTAGATTTAACCAGGGTGTTGTAACAGTTAACTTAGTTGACGTTGCTTGCTCATCTAACAAGGATGAAGAGAAGTTCTGGAAGATCTTAGACGAAAGACTTGATTTATGTAGAAGAGCACTTATGTGCAGACATTATAGATTAAAGGGTACACCATCAGATGTAGCTCCAATTCTTTGGCAGAATGGTGCACTTGCAAGACTTAAGAAGGGTGAAACAATTGATAAGCTTCTTTACGGTGGCTATTCAACAATTTCTCTTGGATATGCAGGTCTTTATGAGTGTACATACTACATGAAGGGTACTAGCCATACACAGGAAGGCGGTAAGGAATTCGCCCTTAAGCTTATGAACTATCTTAATGATACATGTAAGAAGTGGGCTAAGGAAACTAACATCGACTTCTCATTATATGGAACACCACTTGAATCAACAACTTATAAGTTTGCTAAGTGCTTACAGAAGAGATTTGGTAAGATTCCAGGTGTAACAGATAGAAATTATATTACTAACTCATATCATGTACATGTAACTGAGGAAATCAACGCATTCGATAAGTTAAAGTTCGAATCAGAATTCCAGAAGTTATCTCCAGGTGGAGCTATTTCATACGTAGAAGTTCCTGATATGAATAATAATATTCCAGCTGTTCTTTCAGTTATGCAGTACATTTACGATAACATTATGTACGCAGAGCTTAATACTAAGTCTGACTACTGTCAGGTTTGTGGTTACACAGGTCAGATTCAGATTATCACTGATGATGATGGTAAGCTTGTTTGGGAATGCCCTAACTGTAAGAATAGAGACCAGGACAAGATGAATGTAGCAAGAAGAACTTGCGGTTACATCGGTACACAGTTCTGGAATCAGGGTAGAACTCAGGAAATTAAGGAAAGAGTTTTACACTTATAAGATTAGTGTTGTAAGAGTCTGCAAACCAGACGAGAATCCTAAATTAATAGATAACGCAATAAACTAAAAAGCTTCTAGTCAGAAGATATGTAATCATATATTTGATAAGCATATAAAAGGCTAGGAGCTTTTAATATTTTACGGCAACTATTTTAACAATAGTTTTGCAAAATTACCTTGTTTCACCTATATATTTCGTTTATTATATATATTGGGTTTAGCAAAAAATTATGAAGGTTTGATATGAAAGAATTACAAGATTATAACTATGAGCAGGGGATTATAGATCAGATTGAGCTTATGGATAAGATTAGATTTGAGAGTCCCTTAAAGACAATTGAATTAGCGTGCGATTTTAAGAAGATAGCAGAGAAGAATTCTGATATTAATCTTATGGGTTATGCTGACTTTTATATAGCCGATGCCTATTTAACTCTTGGGGAGTTTGATAATGCCATTAACTATTTTAATAAGGCAGCAAGAGAGTTTGATGCAGTAGATAATATCTATAAGAGAGGTGGCTGTCTTAATAGCCTAGGGATTCTCTATGCCACAAGAGGCGAGATTGTTTATTCTCTAGATAACTTTAAAGAAGCAGCAAGTCTTGCAGAGAAATCAAATGATGATTTCGTTGCAGCCCTTGCCTATGAGAATTATGCCGAGATTAGTGATAATATCAAGGATTCTAACATATCAATGGAATATGCTATGAAGGCTTATAAGCATATTTTAAAATGTAATCAAAACCCACGACAAAAGACTATTGAGATAATTATTCTAACCACACTAGCTAAGCTTTATTATAGATTTGGTCTCTATGATGATACCAAAAAGAAGATTGACCAGATTGAGGATATTGTAAGGAAACATCCTGATGAGAAGCTTTGCGTGGATTTTTATATTACAAAGTTAATCTATACTAACAAGGTATCTTCTTCTAAAGAGGAGAAGGAGATCTGTCTTAAAGAGGCGGTTAAGGCCTACTATGATACAGAGTATAAGGTAGATTACTTTTTGTACATTTTCGACTTTTTACATTTTCTAAAAAGGACGGATAGAAAGGACATCCTACTACCTTTAGTGGAGGATTTTGATGAGTCTGTTAAGGGCATGGATTTCCCATATATTCAGACTAGAATCTTGGATTTTAAGATTTCCCTTTACGATGAGGAGAAGGACAAGGATAAGCTCTATAAGGAGCTAATTAGATATAGAAGATATAATAACAGCTACAAGATGCTTACTACTAATTCCATTAGAAAGTACATTAGCATTCAGAACTCCCTTGAGGATTCAAAGAGGGCTAATGAGCTTTTAAAGGAGCAGGTAGGAATTGATGAGCTAACAGGTCTTTCTAATAGATGGAGGCTTAGCTCAAAGGTGGAGGCACTGCTTACTAGAGCAGTAACGGAGAAGAAGAATTACGCCGTTGAGATGTTAGATATCGATCATTTTAAGCAGATTAATGATGAAAATGGACATCACGTTGGAGACCTATGTCTTATAATTGTTGCCACAGCCCTAAAAGCAATCGAATCAGATGATATTTATTGCTTTAGATACGGGGGAGATGAATTTTTAATATTCTATTTAGGATATTCCGATGAGAAGATTCTTGAGATGGCCAATAATTTAAGAGATTCAATCTTAGAGATGTCAGAATTAAGAGATTTGCCTTATGTCTATATTTCTCAAGGTATATGCAGTGGAATCCCAGAGAAGAAATCCAAGGTTTGGGATTACTCTTCAAAGGCAGATACAGCCATGTATTCAGCTAAAAGAGGCCTCGGCAAACATATTAAATTAGTAAATTGCACAGAATAAAAATGACCTTTCAAAGCCCCTAAGGGCCTTGAAAGGTTTTTCTTTTATCTTAAAGTATCCAGCAATGATTAAAGGTCGATTTGTGAAACTAGGGAAGCGCCTCCATTTTCATGAAGATAAAAGCCGCTCTGTCGAAGTCTTGCCTGGCTTTCATTAGCTTCGTTAGTAAATCTAAAATCGTTGTTTGTTCTTCCCAAATATATAGCACCAACGTCTGCCTCCTTTAAACTAAGCAAACGTGATTGTCCATCCTCATCCATAACCCAGACTCTTAATTTCTGGTAAATTTCGTCGGCCTCGTCAATCCATGCATTTCCGTCTGAGTCATATTTTGCAAGGTCTGCAAAGCCGTCGCCGCTGCTAGTGCCAAAAAGCTCACTAGCGTCTGTAACTTCTCCATCTTCATTTAAATCAAGTGCTAAAAAACCCTGATTTGAATTTAATCTGTTGTGTTCTTCTGCTACTCCGTCCCCATCTAGATCAAAGTAAAAATGTTTGTCGCTAATCATGTCAGGGTTGTCATCTAGACTTATTACAAGGGGGTCTGTAAGTATTTTGTCAAAGGTTTGTAAGCTACTAAACTGGCTAATTTGCTGAAATTCTCTGCTGAAACTAACATCTAGATTAAAGGAAATGTTACGCCCGTCCTTTGTAACTGCACTTCCCGTTGTTGAAAAGCTTACAGCCTCTTTTTCGTAGTAGCTGTAGCTTTGGTTAGTTTCAAGGGTCCAAACCTGATAGCCCTGATTAAATGAAAGATTTAGGTAATTCGTATCTAGTTGGCTTGTACTCTTGCTGTTTAAAATACTGTCATTTCCTGTAGTTTGGTTTGAGGAAAAGCTATCTCCTGTAAAGCCCTCGCTAGTAATTGAATCAAAGTCCCTGTAAAAAAGACTTCTTAGCATAAATTCATGAAGGTAGGCTAGTAGGCTTTGATAGATTTTCTGCTCTGAAATTAAGTAACTCTCATTTAACTTTGTTTGAGCATTTAGCCTGTTAGTGTTTTTTACTTTTGTGTCTGATTCTACATTTTCTTCCACAGTTTCTTCGGAGTAATTGTGTAGGTTATTTAGCTCATTCTTTGTGTAACTAGCATATTGATCTAGACCGTTACCACAGTAAGCCGACTCAGCTTCATTTCTTAAAAAGTAATCATAGCTTTCGCTAAAACAAGTTGTCTTTGTAGCCATTTCAACCGTTGTCTTGTGAGTCTTTGAATAGCCCTTCTGGTCTAGATAATTCCTATTGGATGCCATAGAAATGTTGCTCTGGGAAATTATCATTTGTATCCACCTTTCGTAAGAGAATTGCAATGAACACAAACTCGTCTTACCTAATATATATCGGCTGCTTTCCAATAATTATTACTTAAAAAAATCTGTACTTTAAGAAAATATATTTATAAAAGATGTGGTAAAAACTCCCACGGTATTGTAATATAAGTAGGTAATAATGGTAAAAATTGGAGGTAGTGTTTTATGTGGATGGCTGATTTAGGCAATGGGAACTATAAGAATCCCATTCTATATGCAGATTATTCAGATCCTGATGCAATAAGAGTAGGAGAGGATTTCTTTATGGTAGCGTCAAGTTTTTCTAACGCTCCAGGACTCCCTCTACTTCATTCTAAGGATTTAGTTAACTGGAAGGTGGTAAATTACATTCTTCCTAAGATTCCTGAGTTTAGATACAGAAACCCTATTCATGGTTGCGGTGTGTGGGCGCCAGCAATTAGATATCATGAGGGAACTTACTATGTATGCTTCCCAATGCCAGATGAGGGAATCTATATGACAACTGCTAAGGATCCATTTGGAAAATGGACTGAGCCCGTTAATATTAGACCAGGAGCTGGCTGGATTGACCCATGCCCATTCTGGGATGAAGATGGTAAGGCTTATTTAGTAGCAGGGGTTGCTAAGAGTAGAATTGGCTATAAGAGCGTTTTACATATGGTTGAGATGGCAGCAGACGGAATGAGCCTTATTGGTGAAGAGAAGGTAGTTTTTGATGGTAACTTAAACGACCAGGTTACAATTGAGGGACCAAAGCTTTATAAAAGAAACGGATATTACTACATTTTTGCACCAGCAGGTGGCGTAAAGACAGGCTGGCAGACAGTGCTTAGATCTAAGAATATCTATGGCCCTTATGAGTACAAGATGGTTTTAAGACAAGGGGATACAGTTGTAAATGGACCTCATCAAGGGGCTTGGGTGGATACTCCAACAGGCCAGGATTGGTTTATTCATTTCCAGGATGTTTATGCTGCAGGTAGAATTACACATTTGCAGCCAATGACTTGGTATGAGGATTGGCCAATTATTGGTGAGTATGAAAAGGATGAGAATGGCAAGCCATTAAAGGAATATGGCACACCAGTTCTTGAATATAAGAAGCCAGATATGGGCGTTTCAGATAAGGACTTAGCTGATAGTAATAAGTTCCCAGTTTGCGCCCCAGACCTTGATGATGAGTTTGATAAGGACAGTCTTGGCATGCAGTGGCAGTGGAACGCTAATCCAGAAGAGGATTGGATTGAATTTATGCCAGAGAAGTCAGTAATTAAGCTTAATGCTGTAGCAACTTCTAATAAGAGACCTGTTTGTGATTATAGAAACCTTTTACTTTGCAAGTGGGCAGAGCCTGAATTTAGCTGTGTTACTAAGATCAGTCTTAAGGATCTTGAAAATGGAGACTTTGCCGGCTGTGTAGCACTTGGCCAGAACTATATCGCTCTTGGAATTTACAAGGATTCAGACGGTTACTACATTAGAAAGGTTACAGGTAATCAAAACTTTGATTGTGATGTTTCTTATGCTAGTGAAAATGTAACAGATACAGTACTTAGTAAAGATGTTAAGGATTTCCATTCCTTTAAGTCAGAGGAGAAGGAAGTTTATATTAAATATAGCGTTAAGAGAATTGGCTATCAGGACCACATTGAAGGTGGCCTTAAGGTAAATAATGCACCTCGTGAATTACAGTGCCTTGAGATTAGCTTCGATTCTAAAAACTACTCTTATACATTAGCTTGTGAAGCTAAGGCTGGACGCTGGGTAGGTGTTAAGAATGGTGTCTTTGTTTCTCATAATAGTTTAATCAAGAATGAGAATAGAGGTAGCATTTTAGTAGATTATATTAGATATAACTAGCATATAAGAATAAATTGTTTATATACGAAGAGGGAAGGAGTTTTAAACTAACTCCTTCCCTTTATCTCTTTTAAGTATTATCATTGTAAGTCAAATTAATTTTGCTGTTGGATATTCTTCATTGCCCAAAGCTGTAGAGCCTTAGCATTATTAGAAATATCCTCTAAAGAATTAAGAATTGCCTGAAATTCTTCAAGCTCTTCAATATCAACCTTTCCATCTGCGGAAATGTTAATAATAGATCCACGTAATTCTTCTATATCATTAAGAGAACCAAGAATCTTTAATGAAAGTCTATCAAAAGAGCTAATCTCTACGGATTTCATTGTAAGTCTTCCGATTGGACAATCATTTGAACAGAAATTATAAGTAAGCTCTGGAGCATTGTAGTGCTTAGCCATAAGTAATACTTCCTCTGGATATGGCTCAACATTTCCAAGCTCGATTCTTGCAAGTCTTGTTCTATCAATTCCAAGAACTTCAGAAGTAGTCTCTCTACTTTCAAAGTCTGAGTTTGTCTTTGCTGCATTATATCTAGCGATATAATATTTGTTGTCTGATGCTTTAGTTGCCTTCTTCATTTAATTTCCTCCAAGGATTAGTAAAATACATGATCACCAATTACTGTTCCACCAGTATCTACAGAAGGTCTGTAAACATGGAAATATAAGGCAGTAGTTGTAAGGTTGCCATTTAAAACCTCATAGGCTGCAGAAACACACTCCGAAGATGCGCCTCTTGCTAAAACAATGGCAAATCGACCACTAGCAACAGGACTAAACTGGCCTGATGCATAAATAACTGATGTAATAGAATCTCCAAATCTAGGATTTAAAACTCTATTAACAATAACACTTCCTACAGCTAACTTACCTTCGTAAGACTGATTACCAGCCTCACATTCAATAATAGCTGCAAGCATTGCAAGGTCTGTAGCTGTATAATCAAGCTTAGTGCCTGAGTAACTTACCTCATCCCCTGCCTGCATAGCTGCAATAGCAGCAAGCTGCCTTTGGATGTTCTCTTCCTGAATCTTCTTCTCATACTCTAAACAAAGGGCCTCAGTTTGCGCAATGGAATCTGAGGTTGTATCAAGTTCAGATTGAATATCATAAATGGACTGCTTAAGATTAGCTGTCTCTGAATTAAGACTAGTCTTTAAAGTCTCAAGTTCTTTTAAATCTGTTTGAAGATTAGCCATAGCATCATTACGGCTTGTTATCTCTTCATTAAGCAAATCCAACTGTTCTCT
Organism: Lachnospira sp.; assembly: GCF_016290755.1. Lineage (NCBI taxonomy): Bacteria > Bacillati > Bacillota > Clostridia > Lachnospirales > Lachnospiraceae > Lachnospira > Lachnospira sp. The sequence continues at coordinate 5,305 of NZ_JAEEVD010000041.1, read as the reverse complement.
ATCATAGTTTGAAAGCTCAACAATGTATTCAGATTTCACAAGGAAATCTGCCATTGAGCCTGACTCCATTATAGATTGAAGTAAAAGATTCTCTGTACCGTTTTCATACATATATCTTATACGTAATTTCATAGCCTCATATTGTTCATCAATGGATGAATTGAGAGCATCGATTTCTGAGTTTAAGCTATCGATTTCATCTTGTTTAGTTTTAATCTGCTCGTCAACAGCAGTGATCTTCTCTGCTGTTGCTGTCAAACTATCATTAAGGTCACTGTACTGTGAAGATAGACTTGACTGAGCTTTCTTTAATTCTTCTAGTTCTTCATTAGCTTCATCTAAATCAGATTGCGTATCTGCATAAGTACTATATGGCAAAAATGTCACAATAAGTCCACTTGTAGCAATTACAGCAATTAAACAGATTATTGCGCTAGCTTTTGATAATACTTTAAGAGAAGACGTTTTATCTAATGTTAAAAAGATATTAAACCTCTTCATGGAACCTCCCATTATCATAAATCTAAAAAATATATGAAAAAACAAAATAAGTATAAATTGTTTAAAGCTAAATTGCAAGTAGGCTTTATTAGTGTTACAATCACATATAGCAGTGAGAAAATGAGGAAAATATATTAAAGGAATATAAATTTTTTATATTATAAACACACATTGCACACAAATTAATAGCGTGAAATTAATTAGGAGGATGATTATGTTAGAGCTCAATCATATTCGTAAGGATTATGTCAGCGGAGACATGACTGTTACAGCCCTAAAGGACATTAACCTAAGATTTAGAGATTCAGAGTTTGTCTCTATTCTTGGTCAGTCGGGTTGTGGTAAGACAACAATGCTTAATATCATTGGTGGTCTTGATAAGTACACAGAAGGTGACTTAAAAATCAATGGTATTTCAACAAAGGACTATAAGGATAGAGACTGGGATGCATACAGAAACAATTCCATTGGTTTCGTATTCCAAAGTTACAATCTTATTCCTCATCAGACTATTTTGGCAAATGTAGAGTTGGCCTTAACTTTATCAGGCGTTTCAAAGTCTGAGCGAAGACTTAGAGCTAGCGAGGCTCTTGAAAAAGTAGGTTTAAAGAAACATTTGCATAAAAAACCAAACCAGCTATCGGGTGGTCAGATGCAGAGGGTTGCCATTGCAAGAGCTTTGGTAAACAACCCAGATATCTTACTTGCAGATGAGCCAACAGGTGCCCTTGATACAGAAACAAGTGTACAGATTATGGAGCTTTTAAAGGAAATTTCAAAGGATAGATTAATCATTATGGTTACTCACAATCCTGAGCTTGCAATGAAGTATTCCACAAGAATTGTAAAGCTTCTTGATGGTGATATTACAGACGACTCTAATCCATACACTTATGAAGAGGCCCATGCTGATGCTGAAAAGAAGAGACAGGCTATAAAGGAAGCTAAGGAGAAGGCTAAGAAAGCCAATAAAGCTGAGAAGAAGGCTGAAAAACAAAGAAAGAAGGCTACAAAGACTCACATGTCTTTAATGACAGCTCTTTCTCTAAGTTTTAATAACCTTATGACAAAGAAGACTAGAACTCTTTTAACAGCCTTTGCAGGAAGTATTGGTATTATTGGTATTGCCCTAATCTTATCTATTTCAAATGGTATTCAGTTATACATTGATAGAGTGCAAAGAGAGACTCTTGCAAGTTACCCAATTCAGCTACAGGCAGAAACAGTGGATGTAAGTAGTCTTATTAGTTCCTTTATGGGTGAATCCTCAAATTCATCTGATGGAGATTCATCAGGAGAAGAAAAAGATGAGAACACAGTTTATAGCTACAATATCATGTCAGACCTTCTTAACACTATGGTTTCTGAGGTTACAAAGAATAACCTTAAGGAATTTAAGGAATATATTGAAAGTGGCGAGTCAAATATTAATGACTATGTACAGGATATTCAGTATAAGTACAGCGTGCCTTTAAACATTTACTTATCAGATACTTCAAAGGGTGTTACACAGTTAAACCCTAACACAATGCTATCTAGCTTCTATGGTGGAGCAAGCACAACTACAAGTCAGTCAAGCCTGAACTCAAGCACAAGTATGTTTAGCGTATCTTCAGAGACTTGGGTGCAGTTACTTGAAGACCAGGATGTACTTGATTCCCAGTATGATATGCTTGCAGGTAACTGGCCAACAGCCTATAACGAGGTTGTTTTAGCAGTTAATGAGAACAACGAAATCGATGATTATACATTATATGCCCTTGGTTTAAAGGATATGGATGAGTTTGATGAGCTTTATAAGGCAGTAATGTCAGGCGAGGAGTACACAACTGAGAATACAAGTTATAGCTATGATGACTTACTTGGTCTTTCATATAAGTTAGTACTTCCAACAGATTATTATAATTACGATTCTGAAACAGGCACATGGAAAGATATGTCTAAAGATGATGTTTATATGACAAATGTAGTCAATAACGCAGCGGATATTAAGGTAGTTGGTGTGGTTCGCCCATCAGAAGATGCAGTAAGCACATCTATGACTAACAATATTGGTTACACTAAGGAATTAGTGGAATACGTTATTAATCAGGTAAATGATAGCGAAATCGTTAAGCAGCAGCTTGCAAATCAGGATGTAGATGTATTTACAGGCATTGAATTTAATGCAGGTGAAGACGAAGAGATTACAATGGAAGATGTTTATGCCTATATTGCAACTCTTTCAGAATCAGAGGCGGCAGCAACAAATGCCATGATTTCGCAGATGACAGAAGAGCAGGTATTAAAAAACTTTAAGTCAGTTTTAAGCCAGACAACAGATGCTACATTTGAAGGAAACAAGTCAATCCTTGGTATATGCGACCTATCAAGCCCATCGGGAATTGATATTTATGCAACAGGTTTTGATGCTAAGGAAAAGATCGAAGATATAATTACTGATTACAATAAGATGCAGACAGATGCTGGAAATGAAGACAACACAATTAGCTACACAGACTATGTAGGAATCATTATGAGTAGCGTAACAACTATTATTAATGCCATTTCTTACGTATTAATTGCCTTTGTTGCCATTTCCCTTGTGGTATCTTCAATTATGATTGGAATTATTACATACATTTCAGTTCTTGAAAGAACTAAGGAAATCGGTGTACTTAGATCTATTGGTGCCTCAAAGAAGGATGTTTCACATATCTTTAATGCAGAAACACTTATTGAAGGCTTCGTATCCGGCGCACTAGGTATAATTATTACACTTATCCTTTGCATACCGGCCAACGCCATTATTTACAATTTAACATCTATTAAAAATGTTGCTCAGCTCCCAGTTACTGGCGCAATCGTACTTATCATAATCAGTATGATTCTTACATTAATTGCCGGTTTAGTTCCAGCTAGAATCGCAGCTAAGAAAGATCCAGTTGTAGCTTTAAGAACAGAGTAGTATAATAAATATAGTAATGATAAGCTTTAGGTTCATTATGGGCCTAAAGCTTTTTTAGAAGGTGAACAATTTGGGAGTGGGGGATTTATGAATAATAGGTATTTGAGAATAATACAGGCCTCGATTCTTTTATTTGCAGCAGTTTTGGTGATTTATGTTTTCACAAAACTAGGGGAGACTAATTCTTATGAAAATGAAACACAGCCCGCTGAAACTGTTGTATCAAAACTAGATAATCCAGAGAAGCTTACAGGAGAAAACATAGAAAATCTCGATAACATTTTAGCAAAGGTTAAAGAAGAAGAGACCTATGATCCAAGTAAGCTTATTTCTAGTGACAATCAAAGGGCAGATTTAGATATAGCCAATGGTACTGGTAAACAGGTAAGTGAGGTTGCAGCAGATAGTAATAGTGACAACGATTATGAAAGTAGTTATGAGTTTAGTGCAGCAATTTATCCTTATAGGGCCATGCTATCAGAGGATGAGGCTCTTGATTATGACCAGATTTATGAGGCTATAACTAAGCTTGAAACTAGTGTTACATTAGCTAATAGCGTTACCATTTCTAGCATTAAAAATATAATGATTGCGGTATTTTCAGACCATCCAGAGCTATTTTACATTAACACTAATTACACCTATTGTTATACAAGCTCCGGTAAGGTTTTATCTGTGGAGCTAGAATATAACACTACAGCAAGCTCGCTACAAACTAGTAGGACTAAGTTTTTAAAGGCGGCAGCAGAAATTATAAATGAAGCCTCTGCCTTAAAGTCAGACCTTGAAAAGGAACAGTATGTTTACGAGCAGCTCCAAAAGAATTGTAGTTATGTAAATGATTCTGAGATGAATCAAAGTGCTTATTCTGCATTGGTGAATAAAGAAAGCGTTTGCGCAGGTTATGCTAGGGCTTTTCAATACATTTTAATGCAGCTAAATATACCTTGCTACTTTTGTTCAGGTTACGTTGGCACAGGAAATCACGCTTGGAATATTGTCTATATAAATGGGGAATATTATAATGTGGATTTATCTTGGGATGATGCCCTAGGAGAGGTAACAGGGGCTTATTCATACACTTACTTTAATATTTCAGACACAGCCATTGGCCTTGATCACTCAAGAAGAGACTTATCTGTTAAATTGCCAGAATGCAAGACCAGCTTAAAGTTAGAATAGTATACTTTAGTGCTTACACTGCGTTCATGAGGAAGTAGCGAAGCGGATTCCGAATGTCCGCTTTACAATTTTAATCAGATGGTTTAGAATTCATGTCGGGAATTTTCTAAAGTAAGAATTAAATTCAGGAAAAACTCTTTACTGTAAAACTTTAGTGTGATAAAATTGTAAAGTAAAAGACATTTAGTTTAGAGGAATTTATAATAATGAAATGTCTGTTTTATTGTAGTAATTGACTTGTATGAATTAACTATAAAGGAGACTATCTGATGAACAATAAGTTAAAAACACCAGAGGTTGAGCAATTATTTAACGCAATATTAAGCCTTAAGGATATGTCAGAATGTTACGAATTCTTTGAAGATATCTGCACAATTAATGAATTACTTTCATTATCGCAGAGATTCGAGGTAGCTAAGATGTTAAGAGAACATAAGACATATTTGGATATCGCCGAGAAAACTGGTGCATCAACAGCAACAATTAGCCGTGTGAATCGTTCCCTTAATTACGGTAACGATGGCTATGATATGGTCTTTGATAGATTACACCTATTAAATGACGAAGAATAATAGTTAATAATAAAGCCCTATAATAGATAATCTATTATAGGGACTTTTTTAATTTATTAATTATTTACTTTCTTTCTTAGATTCCTTCTTGGTTTCTTTCTTA
>NZ_JAEEVD010000089.1:0-4807 GCF_016290755.1 Lachnospira sp. | reverse complement strand
TGGAAGACCTGCTGTCATAGCTTCAAGTGGTGCAATGCCAAGACCTTCTCGAATAGATGGATGGATAAAGCAATCTGAGATTTTTAAAAGTTCATACACGTCGTCTCTATAACCTAGTAAGTAAACATTTTCAGAAAGCCCTTCTTTTCTAATAAATTCCTCGTAAACTTTAAAAAGCTTTCCTCTACCAGAAATCAAAAAGATACAATTTTCAAACCCTTCCCAGTTTTCCATCTTTAACTCTTTTACAGCATCTATAATCAATTGATGATTTTTTATTCTTTGCAGCTCTCCAACTGCTAAAAATACAAATTTATCTCCTATATTTAACTCTTGTTTTTTCTTAAAAATATCAACAAAAGTTCTATTAATCCTATCCTTATCCACACCAACTCCTGGAATATAGACATATTTTCTTGCATGAAACTTTATTTTAGCTCTTAAATAATCTTCCCTATTAATGGTAATTAAAATGTCTGTAAAGCGGCTTAAGAACTTCTCAACGGGATAATAAAAAAGCCAGTTCTTTATTGGCGCTCCCTCATAAAAATGAAAGCCATGAGCTGTATAGATAACTTTTACTTTATACTTTCTTGCAACTAATCTTGCCAAAACCCCGCCCATGGGATTGTGACAATGAATAAAGCTATAATTATTATCTTTAACTAGTTGTTCTAGTTGCTTTTTACTTCTTAAATTTTGAAAAAAATTATAGGGACTTCTAGAGATATCAATTGAATAAAAGCGACATTGATTGCTGACCAGCCATTCTTTAAAGTCCTTGGCAGCTTCCTCAGATAGCGCACCTGAACTTGTAAAATTGGCAACTACATCAACTTCATATCCAAGTTTTTTTAAGATTAAGATATTGTCCTTGTTAAACTTCTCCTGCATATAAACAGTAGTTGTCAGCATCATAACCCTCTTCATCAAATCCCCACCTAACTTATAATTTTTTCTGCCTCTCTAAGTATTTCATTTTTCTTCTTTGCAAATCCCTCACTTGCCTCTGGAATAAAGACTGTTTTTACAGTGAGTAAAATCAGCTTAATATCCAAAATAAAGCTCATATCTTCAATATAAATTAAGTCCAGTTTCAGCTTATCCTCTGGGCTTGTGTTATACTTTCCATAAACTTGGGCATAACCTGTTATGCCACCTTTAACTCTTTTTCTATATTTAAATTCCGGTAATTTTTTTTCATAATCTGATACTAGTAATGCAGGTTCAGGTCTTGGACCTACCAAGCTCATTTGTCCGATTAATACATTAAAAAGCTGAGGTAACTCATCAATTCTATTTCTTCTAATCTTCCTACCTACACGAGTTATTCTTGTATCGTCTTTAACTGCCGGCCTAAATCCATTTTCATTATTATCAGCTCTCATACTTCTAAACTTAAGCACCTTAAAGACTCTTCCATTAAGGGTCTCTCGCTCTTGCTTAAAGAAAACCGGGCCTCCATCATCTAGCTTTATAGCAATGGCAGTCACAAGCATAACTGGGCTAAATAAAACTAAAAGTATAAAGGAAACTACTAAGTCAAACACTCGCTTAACCGCATATAATGCCCTTTTATCCGCAATTGGATTGTAGTGCATAATTGGTGTGTCGATGAAATTTTTGATCTCGCAATTTCTAATGAGCAAGTCCTCAATATCCGGCACAAAATAAAAAGACTGATTAGTTTCAACGCAAAACTTTATAAACTCGTTTCGCTTATTTCTAGTAATGCCTACAAATATAACGCGCTTAACGGATTTCATTCTAGTTTTGATAAGAGAATCATTTTCATTAACAATCTTACCAATCTTAAACATGTGAGAATACTTTCTTAAAAGCTTACTTGTAAAGTCCACTACCTCATCTTCTGATATGTTAGCGCCATAAATCACCAAAGTCTCTAATGGTGAAATCAAGACAATAAGCAGTTTCTTAGTTATGAAAACAATAGTCAAGCTAACGCTTAGCTGTAAAATGTAAATTATAAGGCCAGGCACGAAGCTAACGTAGTAATTTGCGATAATACAGGCAAGCACGTAAGCTAGCAAATCTGATAGCGACAGGCTTATAAACTGTGATAGCGTCGTTTCCCATATAGAATTTGACGCAAAATCATAAGCCCTATAAAGCTTAGCCAAATATCTGTAGCAAATGTAAAACAAGATTATAAATGCCACCATTCCGTAGTCCCTAAACTTCTGGAAGGCAAATTTGTTATAATATTCTATCCACACAAACGCAAACAATCCTACATTGATGGTGGTTAGGATTACCGTTGCGACCTTTGTTATTAACTTATTTTCCATAGTATTATCCTCATTATTCAAACCTATAAGTTGCTATGGTAAATAAGTATCATATATCCTCCCCTGATACCTAATTACACCATTATCAAGTTAAGTATATCAAGTTGTCCAATCACGTATTTTCACAAACTAGTTAAATTAGCTTGTTAATAATTTTTACTAATCTTATTATACAAATAGAAGATTAAAAAAACAATACTACATTGTCAAATAAATAAAAAATCTCAGTCGGAGCTTGTACTCCGACTGAGTTAAAGTCTAATTCTAATCTAATATTTAACCTTTAGCCTACATTTCTAAAAAGATTTACCATTTCAATAGCACCTTCAGCACATTCATAGCCCTTATTTCCAGCCTTAGTACCTGCTCTTTCAATTGCCTGCTCAATAGTATCTGTTGTAAGAACGCCAAACATTACTGGAATACCTGCCTCTAGCGATACATTTGCAACACCCTTAGATACTTCAGCACAAACGTAATCATAGTGGCTTGTGGCTCCACGAATTACAGCACCAAGGGCAATTACAGCATCGTAACGACCAGTAGCTGCTAACTTCTTGCAAGCTACAGGAATTTCAAATGCACCTGGAACCCAAGCTAAATCAATGTCCTCTTCGCTTACATTGTGACGAAGCAAGCCATCCTCAGCCCCTGAAATTAACTTGCTAACGATAAACTCGTTAAATCTTGCAGCAACGATTGCCACCTTAATACCCTTACCATTTACCTTCTCATCAACTAATTTTCCTTCTAAAACTCTCATTTTCTTTGTCTCCTTTATTCTTATATTTTATTAATACTCTCTTTAAAATGAAATAACTCCCACTATTCCTGTCTAAAATTTAGGATATGTCCCATTCTTGTCTTCTTTGTCTTTAAATAGAACAAGTCATAAGCTGTAGGATTCATCTGAATTGGTACTCTTTCCTTGATTTCAAGGTCGAAATCCTCAAGCTGGTAAACCTTATCTGGATTATTTGTAAGGAGTCTAAGGCTCTTAGCTCCTAAATCTTTTAAAATCTGCGCACCAATGTAGTATTCACGCATATCTCCTGGGAAACCAAGAGCTAAGTTAGCATCAAGTGTATCCATGCCCTGATCTTGTAGAGCGTAGGCCTTTAGCTTATTTACAAGGCCAATGCCACGGCCTTCCTGTCTCATGTATAAAAGTACGCCTCTGCCTTCAGCATCAATACTTGTCATAGCCGCTGCAAACTGCTGTCCGCAGTCACATTTCATTGAGCCAAATGCATCACCTGTTAAGCACTCAGAATGGACACGGCAAAGTAAATCCTTACCATCTCCAACCTCGCCCTTAACCAAGGCTACATGGTGTTCGCCACTGATTTTATCTACGTAGCAATGAGCCATAAACTCACCATACTTTGTAGGCATTTTAGTAACAGCCACACACTCCACAAGCTTTTCATGATGCTTTCTGTATTCCTGAAGAGCCTTAATTGTGATGTACTTTAAATTGTACTTTTTAGCCAACTCAATAAGGTCTGGTGTTCTCATCATTGTTCCATCATCCTTCATGATTTCACAGCAAAGACCAACCTCCTTTAAGCCAGCAAGTCTACACAAATCCACAGTTGCCTCAGTATGTCCATTTCTTTCAAGAACTCCATTAGGTCTTGCAAGTAACGGGAACATGTGGCCCGGTCTTCTAAAGTCACTAGGCTTAGCATCCTCACTTACCACTGCTCTAGCTGTGAAACCTCTCTCCTTAGCGGAAATTCCTGTTGTTGTATCCACATGATCTATGGATACCGTAAAGGCAGTGCCGTGGTTATCTGTGTTTGTTGTAACCATCTGAGGGAACTCTAACTTTTCACAGTAACTTGCAGACATCGGCATACATATAAGGCCTTTTGCAACCGATGCCATAAAGTTTACATTTTCAGTTGTTGCAAACTCAGCAGCGCATATAAAATCGCCCTCATTCTCTCTTGTCTCATCATCTGAAACCATGATAACTTCACCATTTCTTAAAGCCTCAAGAGCTTCCTCCACTGTGTTGTAATTAAATTCCATAGTATCCTTCCTTTCCTAAATCCCATTTATTAATAAAAATGTATCTCTCCCTTATAAAAATCCATTCATAGCAAGCATCTCCATACTTAGGCCCGTCTCGCTTATCTTTTTGCTTCCACTGCCATTATCTGCGCCAGCATCTAATCTAGCTCCTGCACAAAATCTCTGAATATACTTTCCTACAATGTCATTTTCCAAATTCACCAAATCTCCGACTTTTCTATTAGCCAAGACTGTGTTGGCTCTTGTATGAGGGATAATTGACACGCTAAAGCTTGTATCATCAAGACCTGCCACAGTAAGGCTTATTCCGTCAATTGTTATAGAGCCCTTCATTACAATACAATTTATAATCTCACTGCTAGCAGTTATCTTGTACCAATAGGCATTGTCATCTTGTCGTATTTTTTCAATTTTCCCCATGCCATCAATATGGCCTGAAACTATGTGACCTCCAAATC
>NZ_JAEEVD010000088.1:0-4841 GCF_016290755.1 Lachnospira sp. | reverse complement strand
CATCTTCTCAATCAAGTTACTAATAAGGCTATCTTCTACTGTCATTAAACAGTAAAGTAAATGTTCCTGATCAATTTCCTGATTGGAATATTCGTAAGCTAACTTCTCGCAATTATTAATACTTTCAATTGACTTTTGAGTAAACTTATTTATATTCATACGCGCTCCTCCTTTTCATAATTTCATAATCAGTAAAACTATAAATTGTGTCTCACTTCCTACTAATTGTGTTATATCATTCGTTGTTAGCACTGTCAAGTGTCGAGTGCTAATTTATTATTTTTTTATAATTAATAAGAAAATGCAGTCTAGGCCGCCACTTTACGCGTCCCAAACTGCATTTAAAAGTCAATATTTAGTTACAAGTAAGATAATCCAAGCTAGATTAATCCAAGCTCCTTAAAGCCCTTATATAAGCCATCCTTATGGATATCATCTGTTACCATGTCTGCAATTTCCTTAAGCTGTAACACGCCATTTCCCATGCAAACTCCGCAGTTAACATACTCAATCATCTCTAAGTCATTATAGCCATCACCAAAGGCAATAGAATTCTGTCTTGTTACACCGGCTGCTTTTAAGTAGGCCTCAATACCGCTAGCCTTTGTAATGCCACCGATTCCAATTTCTCCGGCAACGCCTACATTTACACCATCTGGAGTAAAGGATAGACCAACTAAAGTAAATTCGTCTCCAAGGTAATCTCCGATTTCCTTAAGCGACTTTCTAGATCTATGGAAAACTAGCTTCTCAACCTTAGGATTAGCCACGATATCCTTTTCAATCTTTAATTTACCTGCTACATTTTTAAGAGGAATACCAATGCTTTCAAGCTCCTTATAGTAGTTTATCATATCCTCTTCAATAGCCGCTGGCACAACGGATTCCTTATCTGTTTGCACTGTGTAAATAATGTCGTTATCATCTAAATAGCCAAAGAGCTTTTTCTTTTGCTCCTTAGTCATGTAGTGATGATAAAGCTCCTCGCCCTTATGAATCACAAAAGCTCCTGCTCCACCAATTATGCCATCAAAGCCAAGGTCAAGTATTGACTTATCTATCTGATAAAGGCTTCTACCAGAACACACTACTGTCTCATGACCATTAGCTCTAGCAAGTCTAATTGCCTCTTTTGTAGATTCAGGGATAACACCATCAAAGCCTCTAAGTGTTCCGTCTATGTCTAAAAATATTACCTTCTTCTCCATTGTATTTCCTTTCCTATTAGTTACTGCTTCTTAGGAAATCTTCCGCAAGACTTTGCCTCCTCACAATAACCAGATACTTCACACTTTGCCTTGAAGTAGTTGTCTGTAACTTCCTTCCACTCCTCAGAGTAGTCTGCAAGTGCCTTCTTTATATCATTCATAAGCCCTCTATATTCCCAAAATGCTCTTGTACATAATCTCTGGTGAGACATATCAATAAGCATTCTAAGGTTAGTTCTAAATACCACCTTAGTTGTCATACCAAGTGGTAAAAGCATAGAACTATCTTCCTTTGCAATATCTAGAGAATTAAGCTTAGCAACTGAATCATTAATATTCTTCATTGCTTCCATATAAATCTTTTTTGCTTCTTCATTAGCCGCAATCTTAGGTGGCATAACATATTCAAAATCGCTAGCACCTGTGTAATCAATATATCTAGTTGAAGCCTGAAGTCTTGTTGGACTTCCTCCAATATGTGTATAAAACTCTCTTATAACCTTAGCTGAATAGCCATCGATTATCATATATACTTGAGGATATTCTAAAACTCTACCATGTCCTGAATTAATACAAGATAAACCTCTCTTGTAGTTCTTCTCGGCATCACTTGTATCGCCACCCCAACATACACCAGCTTCCATGCCCATAAGCTGAATAGGGTTCTTAGCTGTCATTTCTTGAATAATTATTTTACCCATATCTATTTCTCTCCTATTTCTTTTTTCTGCTTGCTTATATTAACATAAAAATCTAATTTATCAAACTCTCTTAATTATATAGGATATAGATACATTTTCCAAATTCTAAAAAATTGGGCCAGTTGCCTGACCCAATAAAATATAAGAAAAAAGTATAAGTAATAATTAGTCTAAATCTTCGCCATTAGTTGCGATTACCTTCTTGTACCAATCGAAGGAATCCTTCTTAGATCTAGATAAATCACCTGTTCCATCATCGTACTTCTTTACGTAAATGAAACCGTATCTCTTAGCCATCTCACCTGTTGAAGCTGAAACTAAATCGATACAACCCCAAGGTGTGTAACCCATTAAGTCAACGCCATCAGCAACGGCTTCTCTCATCTGCTCGATGTGCTGTCTTAAGTAGTCAATTCTATAGCTGTCGTGTACTGAACCGTCTTCCTCAAGTACATCCTTTGCACCAAGGCCATTTTCAACGACCATAAGAGGAATCTGATAACGGCTATAGATTTCATTAAGAGAGTATCTAAGACCCTTAGGGTCAATCTGCCAGCCCCAATCTGAAGCCTTAAGATATGGATTTGGAATACCCATAATAATATTTCCCTTACCAGCCTGCTTTTCTGGATCAGCAGAATAGCAGTTTGACATGTAATAGCTAAATGTGTAGAAGTCCACAGTACCATTCTTTAAGATTTCATCATCTCCTGCTTCCTTCTTAATTGTGATGCCCTTCTCTTCAAAGAATCTGTCTGCATAGTAAGGATATTCACCACGTACCTGAACATCAGAGCAGAACCAGTTCATCATCTGCATAGCTCTCTGTGTTCCAACCACATCATCAGGATTACATGTTAGTGGATACATTGTTGCGAAAATGTTCATATCACCCATCTTGACTTTTGGATAATTATCATGAGCATATTTAACAGCAAGTGCACTAGCAATAAACTGATGATGAAGGCCCTGATAACGAATCTGAGGTTCGTCTGGAATTTCATTCATTGCTACATTTAAGCCCTTAACACAACCAAGTGAAAGTACAGCACCCATTGGCATTGTACCTGAGTTAATCTCGTTAAATGTTAAGAAATACTTAACTCTATCTGAATAACGGTCAAGAAGAGTTTTTGCATATCTTACATAGCAATCAATAACTTCTCTTGAATACCAACCATTATATTTTTCAACTAAAGCATATGGAATTTCATAATGAGAAATTGTAATAAGTGGTTCAATACCATACTTAACACATTCGTTAATTACGTTATCGTAAAACTCTAAGCCCTTCTCGTTAGGTGTTTCTTCCATACCTGTAGGGTAAATTCTTGTCCAGTTAATTGAGAATCTAAATGTCTTAAATCCCATTTCTGCAAAGAGGGCAATATCCTCTTTGTAATGATGATAAAAATCTATTGCCTCATGACTAGGATATAAAGTATTTGGTTCTATTGTAGTTGTAAGTCTCTTAGGATTAGTATGAGAACCATTAGTACACATATCTGAAATAGAAGGTCCCTTACCATCTAAATCCCAAGCTCCTTCAAACTGGTTAGCAGCTGTAGCGCCACCCCATAAAAAATCGTCTCTAAACTTCTTCATATAAGATTTTAATCTCCTTTCTATTTCATCCATCTTTAATATTCCCCTCTAGTCTAACCAAACTATTGTGAAATATTTATCTAATGCTTTTAATAATAAACCGGCGGGGCATAAACCTCGCCGGTTTAAACTCATTTTAATTATAATTATTATTCTTTATCTTAGAGTAATGTAATTAAATCAGCACCAACTTCTGAATTCTTAGCATCTGTTGGGATGATATCTGCATATTCATCTGAGTTAGAAATGATAACTGGTGTATCGATCTTATAACCTGCTTCCTGAATTGTAGCAATATCGAATTCAAGTAATAAGTCGCCCTTCTTAACCTTGTCACCCTGCTTAGCCTTTGTTGTAAAGCCCTTGCCGTCTAACTTAACTGTATCCATACCTACATGGATGAGGATTTCTGCACCATTAGCTGTCTTCATACCGATAGCATGTCCTGATGGGAAGAATACTGTGATTTCGCCATCAGCAGGAGCATATAACTTGCCTTCTGTTGGAACAATTACAAGTCCCTTACCTAAAGCGCCTGAAGCAAATGCTTCATCTGGAGCTTCTGAAAGATCCTTGATTTCACCCTTAATAGGAGCTGCAACTACTTCGCCCTTAGCAGAGCCTGTTTCAACCTTCTTAGCAGGAGTCTTAGGAGCTGAATCCTTGTAGAAGATTAATTCTGAAATAGCAGCTAAAACGATTGCTGCAACTGAAACAACGGCTGCAATTATCATACCATTAGTTTCCTTAGCATGTGTAATGAATGCTGTGTAACCAAATACACCCATACCAGCCATTGTGTATGCTCTAACGCCTGAAGCGATTAATACTGCACCACCAATACCAGCGATTGCACAAGTTCTAAAGAAAGGAGCTTTCTTAGGTAATGTTAAACCATAAATAGCTGGTTCTGTAACACCACAAACACCTGAGATGATTGCAGCTGGAGCAAGTCCCTTAATCTTCTTATCCTTTGTCTTAATCCAGATACCGATACAAGCACCTGTCTGAGCAAATGTTGTAGCAAACATAGCTGCAAGAATTGTATCAGGCTGACCTGCATTAATAGCAACCATAGCAACTGGAACTAAAGCCCAGTGTAAACCGAACATAACGAGTATCTGCCAGAAGAAACCAACAAATAAACCGTAAATAATATTGTTAAATCCTGCAATAGCATTAAATGCTGCACCGATCCAATCAGCAAGTAATGCTGAAACAGGTCCGATAACATAGATTGTCATAACGAATGCGATAAAGAGTGTAATTAATGGAACAAAGAATGTCTTAATTACATCTGGAATAATCTTAGCAACATACTTTCTAA
>NZ_JAEEVD010000040.1:0-22957 GCF_016290755.1 Lachnospira sp. | reverse complement strand
TAAGCGGGGGTATAAAGCTTACTAGTGTCAGAAGGGGTTAAAGCCCCTTCTGACAGGTGGCACAAAGTGCCACTGCGTTCATGAGGAAGTAGCGAAGCGGATTCCGAATGTCCGCTTTACAGCAGTGTAGAATTTAGAATTCTCTGCTTTAAGAAGTAATTTAAAGGAGTAGCTTATGAATTTACCAGAGAAATATCTAGCTTCCATGAAGGAAATGCTAGGCGATGATTTTGAAAGCTATCTTAACAGTTTTGATGACACAAGACTTTATGGTTTAAGAGTTAATAATTTAAAAATTTCCACAGAGGATTTCTTAAAGATTTCCCCATTTAAACTAAAGCCAATTCCTTGGATTGAAAATGGCTTTTATTATGAAGAAGATGACAAACCAGCAAAGCATCCATATTACTTTGCAGGTCTTTACTATATACAGGAGCCAAGTGCTATGACTCCAGCTAACGTCTTACCTATAAACAAGGGCGACGTGGTTTTTGATATGTGTGCAGCCCCTGGTGGTAAGTCCACTGAACTTGCTGCAAAGCTTGATAATACTGGCTTACTTATTACTAACGACATTAGTAATTCAAGAACTAAGGCTCTTTTAAAAAATGTAGAAGTTAACGGAGACAATAAAATCTGCGTCTTAAATGAAGATCCTAAGCAAATCAAGGATAGATTCTCTGAATTCTTCGATAAGATTTTAATTGATGCTCCATGTTCTGGTGAGGGTATGTTTAGAAAGGACAACAAGCTAATTAAAGCTTGGGAAAAGACAGGTCCTGAAGTTTATGCTGAAATTCAAAGAAGCGTTATTATGTCAGGTGCAGAAATGCTAAAGCCAGGCGGAATGATGCTTTATTCAACATGTACTTTTAGTAAGCTTGAAGATGAAGAGACAATTAAGTATCTCTTAACTAATAGAGATGACTTTGAACTTGTAGATATTAAGCCATACGAAGGCTTTTCACACGGCTTTGAGGAAAGTGATTCTGACAAGGAAATGAACATTTCTAAGACTGTAAGAATTTTCCCTCACAAGATGGAAGGGGAAGGTCATTTCGTGGCTTTACTTAAGAAGAAGGGCGAACTTGACCCTGATAATAATATACATTTTGTAAATCCAGGCTTTAATAATAAGGTGCCAAAGGAAGTTACTGATTTCCTTGATTCCTTTAACTTTGACTACGATAGCAAATATATCAATATCCGTGGTACATACTGTTATCTCGTTTCAAAGTATATGCAGGAGGAGAAGGGCCTTCGTATTATTAGAAATGGCTTACTTCTTGGTGAAATTAAGAAGAATAGATTTGAACCTAGCCAGGCTCTTGCTATGGCCCTTAAATTAAAGGATTATCCAAATGTAATTGATTTAGATGTAAATGATGAAAGAGTCGTTAAGTACTTAAAGGGTGAAACTCTTGACTGCGACGACTTTACAGATGTTAAAAACGGCTGGGTATTAATTGGCGTTTCTGGTTACCCTCTTGGTTGGGGTAAGTTTAACAACGGCCAGGTTAAGAATAAATACCTTGCAGGTTGGAGATGGATGTAGGAGATTATATGTTAGTAAGACTAGATAAACACTTGGTGGAGGCTTCTGTTGGAACAAGAAGTCAGGTAAAAGAGCTTATTAAGAAGGGCCGAATTTCTGTTAATGGCAACAATAAGCTAAAAGCTGAATTAAAAATTGATAACGAGAAGGATAAGATTTTCTTTGATGGGCAAGAAATAATTCTAAAAAGATTTGAGTATTTCATGCTTAATAAGCCGGCAGGAGTAATTTCAGCAAGTAGAGATAAAAATGCAAAGACAGTAGTGGACTTAATTGTAAATAAAACAAGAGCAGATCTTTTCCCTATTGGAAGACTAGATAAGGACACTCACGGTCTTGTAATTATCTCAAATGATGGAGAGCTAGCCCATAAGATGTTATCTCCAAAAAAGCATGTAGAAAAAACTTATTTTTTAAAGGCGAGAGGCGAGATAAAAGCTGAGGTCGTAGATACATTTTTAAAAGGAATAGTTTTAAAGGACTCTTCAAAAGAAGAGGGTAGCTTTAAAACCCTTCCAGCTAGGCTTGAAATCCTAGAAACAACAAGCGAAGCCCTTGATTATGTGGACGAAGATAGTAGAGAAGAGCGCCACTACGAGGGAAAGCTTACCGCTTGTAGGATAACAATTAAAGAGGGCAAGTACCATCAGATTAAGAAAATGTTTAGAGCAGTGGGGTCTGAAGTCCTTTATTTACAAAGAGTTTCCATGGGAAATTTAGAGTTAGACCCTAGCTTAGCAGAAGGCGAATATAGGGAATTAACAGAAAAAGAATTAGAGGATTTAAAGGCATTGGTTTAGAATTAAGGGGATGTAATAATGGAAAAGGGACAAAAAGGATATATTGATCATAAGAAGAAGCTAAATTTAGGGATTTGTATTGGCTTTGTTTTTGTAATAATTTTACTATATGTTATTGGTTTATTAGTGTTTAAAACAAGAAATAACTACTGTACTTTAGTAGCTGTTATCTTAGTTTTACCCTTTGCAAAATTCTTAGTAAACCTAATAATATGCTTTAGAGCTAAGGCTATAGATAAGGATTTTTATGAAAAAATAAGAGCTACAAATTACCCACATACGGATTTTGATTTAATACTATCTAATAAGCAAAACCCTGTATCCATCGAGGCTCTAGCCCTTGATAATAACACTCTTTATCTTTATACAAGAGAGAAAATTGATGAGAATTTCCTAAGAACTAACATAAAGGACTTCTTGTCTAATGTTAAGATTGATGCAAATGTAAACTTTATATCTAGTGAAGAAAAATTCATAAAAGAACTTAAGATCTTAAATCTTAAGAATAGAGATGAAAAGGAAATCGCTAGAACTAAGTATTTAGAGAAGCAAATTTTAAATATGTGCGTGTAATGCGTAACATTTTTATTAATAAATTTACAAGGAAGAAATATGAAAGAAATAATTATAAGTAATAAGAACGCTAACCAAAGGCTAGATAAATACTTATGCAAGTATTTATCCAATGCGCCTCTTAGCTTTATTTATAAAATGCTTAGAAAAAAGAATATTACTCTTAATGGTAAAAAAAGTGATGGCAAAGATCTCCTAAAAAAAGACGATGTCATTAAAATCTTTTTTTCAGAGGAAACTCTAGAAAAATTTACAAAGGGTGAAAGAAGCGTTATAGATAACAAAATTTCTAGCTACTATAATAAGATTTATAAGGACTTAAAGGTGATATATGAGGATGAAGATTACATTTTCATAGACAAACCAGTAGGCCTTCTTACTCAAAAAGCTAAGAATGATGATGTTTCTTTAAATGAGCTTCTTATTGCTTATTTAATTAAGAATGGTAATCTTAAAATAGAGGATTTAGATACCTTTAAGCCTAGTGTTTGTAATAGACTTGATAGAAACACTTCAGGAATTGTAGCCTGCGGTAAAACTATTAAGGGTTTACAGGAATTATCAAAGGGCTTTAAAGATAGAACTTTTGATAAATACTATATCACTGTGGTTAAGGGAGTCTTAACTAAAAAGGAGACGATTTCTGGTTCCTTAACTAAGGATAATAAGCTTAATAAAGTTAGCGTTAAGGATAGTAATGAGCTTGAGGAATACATTTCCACAAAGTATACGCCAATTGCTAATAACGGTAAGTTTACCTTACTTAAGGTGGAGCTTATTACTGGTAAGACTCATCAGATTAGAGCCCACCTAGCTTCAATTAATCATCCCCTTATTGGTGATTATAAGTACGGTGATAGTAAGACTAACGAATATTTTAAGTCAAAATATAAGCTAAAAAGCCAGTTACTTACAGCCTTTGAGCTTAATTGCGACTTGGGAGATAGAAAAGTAAATATAAAGAGCGAAATACCAAAACTCTTTTTATCTATACTTAAAGGAGAAGGATTATGGGAACCTGGAATTCAAGAGGACTTAGAGGAGAAGCACTAGAAGAATTCATTAATATATCCATTGATAAATATAAGGAAAAAGGCCTTGCTTTGATTCAAAAAATACCTACACCAATTAAGCCTGTGAAAATGGATCAAAATACAAGACAGATAACTCTTGCCTATTTTGATCAAAAAAGTACAGTAGATTATATCGGTGTAGTTCAAGGTATTCCTATTTGTTTTGATGCTAAAGAATGTCAAACAGATACTTTTCCCCTAGCTAACATCCATAAACATCAAATTGACTTTATGCGAGATTTTGAAAAGCAGGACGGCATTTCCTTTATAATTCTTTATTTTAGTCATAAAAATGAATTCTATTATCTTCCCTTTAGAGATATCCTTTACTTCTGGGAAAGAATGGAAAAGGGAGGCAGAAAAAGCTTCACCTATGACGAAGTTGATAAAACTTATAAGATTGGACAGGCAAATGGCGTAATTGTGCATTTTTTAGAGGCTATTAATATTGACTTAACCTCTAGAAATTAGTTACAATCTTAAATGAAGTGCTCGCATTAGATGCGGCTTTGCCGCGGCTCGCACACGAGTAGTGATTTGCTACGCAAATAACTACAAGAGAATGTAGCAATTATTTATAAAGGAGTTTTATTAATGAAGGGTTTTAAAAACATTTTCTTAAAGCTAATGGTTTTAGTTCTTGTTTCAACTACAATCCTAAACCTTACTGGCTGCAAGAAAGATACTAGCAAACTGCCAACTAATGATCATATCGTCATGATGACAGCTACTAATAGTAATATTGGTAACTATGATCCAGATGATGATTACTGGGAATACTCTTCTTGGACAGTTTATTATGATGGAGTAGTAGAATATACTGCTAATTACAATGTCTCAGGTCTCTTAGCAGATGATATGTATGATTTAACTGATGAGGATTTAAAGACACTCTACACACTTCTTACAGAAATGAATGAATTTGAAGATTGTGAAGTTACTGAAGAATACGGCAATTCATGGTATATCACATATTTTGATGTGAAAGGAAATTTGGTCGATTCTTTTTCTGGTGATATATCAGGCAAGGATTGTCTTACAGATATACAAGATATTCTTGAAAGCTCAATAAAATAAACTACAAAGCCACTTCCAAAGCACTACCATGTGACTTAGGAGGTGGCTTTTTTACTTAGATTGCTAGCATTTTAATTGACAAGAAAAGGATTATTATATATAATCATTTTATCTTAGTAGCAAATTAGCACAGTAAAACTTTACTGTATTAAATCGTTGGAATTTAAATAAGATATTAATAATAATAAAGAAAGTTGAGGATACTATGAAGAAAGATTTATTACATACACCGGAAGGTTTTAGAGATATTTATAATGGCGAATGCAATCAAAAGAAGATACTTGAAACTAGTCTTCATCAGGTTTGCCTCTCTTATGGATATAACGATATTGAAACACCAAGTATGGAGTTCTTTGATGTTTTTAATAAGGAAAGGGGCTCAATTCCATCTAATGAGATGTTTAAGCTCTTTGATAAATATGGTAACACTTTAGTTCTTAGACCGGATTTTACTCCATCTATTTCTAGACTTGCAGCTAAGTACTTTGAGGAGCACAGCCTTCCAATTAAACTTTGCTATCAGGGTAATACTTTTATTAACGATAACAAGTACTATCAGGGTAGATTAAAGGAGAACACAGTTATTGGCGCTGAACTTATTGATGATTCTTCAATTGAGGCGGATTTAGAAGTTTTAAGCATGCTTGTTGAATGTATGAAAGCCTCAGGCCTTAAGGAGTTCCAGGTAGAAGTGGGAAATGTTGCATTTTACAACGGATTACTTAACGAAGCAGGAATTTCTGGGGAAGTAGCAGAAGAGCTTACAACTTTAATTAGAGAGAAGAACTACTTTGGTGAGGAGGAATTGCTTAATTCCCTAAACATTAAAGAGGATATAAAGAAGATTTTACTTGAACTTCCACAGCTTTTTGGTTCTGTGGAAATTCTTGATAGAGCAAAGAGCCTTACAACTAATAAGGACTGTCTTGAGGCAATTAAGAGATTAGAAAATCTCTACGAATTATTAAAGATTTCAGGCTATGATAACTACATTAGCTTTGATTTAGGCTCACTTTCAATCCATTCTTACTACACTGGCATTATTTTCTCAGCCTATACTTTTGGCACAGGCCAAGCAGTAGCAACAGGTGGTAGATACGACAAGTTAATGGGCCAGTTTGGTTCAGATAAGGCATCAATTGGTTTCTCCCTTGTAATTGATAGACTCATGGCTGCTATTGACAGACAGGGCCTTGAGTTTACTGGAAATTACTCTGGTACACTTATTTGCTACAAGGAAGCAGCCCTTAAAAAAGCCCTTGAAAAGGCCAATGCTCTAAGAGCAGACGGTCAAAGAGTATGCCTTATTAAGGATTGCGGTAAAGATCTTGAAACTTATAAGTCTTACGCAAAGAATTCATATTTGCTAGACGTTATTATGATTGATGAAAATGGATGCGAAAACCTTTGTAAATAGATTAAATCAGGAAGGAATTATTTATGAGATATATAACAGTAGCCCTTGCTAAGGGTAGATTAGCTAAGAAAGCCTTAGAGATTTTTGAAAATGTTGGCGTTACCTGTGAGGAAATGAAGGACGAGAAAACTAGAAAGCTTATCTTTACTAACGAAGATATTGCCTTTAAGTTCTTCCTTGCAAAGCCATCAGATGTGCCAACTTATGTAGAATACGGTGCAGCAGACATCGGTATTGTAGGTAAGGATACAATCCTTGAAGAGCAAAGAAACCTTTATGAGGTTTATGATTTAAACATTGGAAAATGTAAAATGTGTGTCTGCGGTCCTGCATCCGCTCGTGAAAAGCTACAGCATCACGAACTTATTAGAGTAGCCTCAAAGTATCCTAATATTGCAAAGGATTACTTCTACAATAAGAAGCACCAGACAGTAGAGATTATTAAGCTTAATGGTTCTGTTGAGCTTGCACCTATTGTTGGTTTATCAGAAGTTATTGTAGATATTGTAGAAACTGGTGCAACTCTTCGTGAAAATGGTCTTGAAGTATTAGAAGAAATTGCTCCTTTATCAGCTAGAATCGTAGTAAATCAGGTTAGCATGAAGATGGAGAACGAGCGTATTAATAAATTCATAAATGATATTAAGAATTATCTTGCAGAAAGCCAGAATTAAAGCATATTATAGTCTTAGGATTATAGTAATAGGAGGAAGTTATGAGAATCGTAGAATTAAATGAGAATACAAAAAATGATATATTAAATAACCTTTTAAAGAGAAGTCCAAGTAACTACGGTAAGTTTGAGGATGCCGTAGCTGAGATTTTACTTAATGTAAAGGTTAAAAAGGATGAAGCAGTATTTAGTTATACTAAGCAATTCGATAAGGCAAATATTAATGCAGACAATGTATTAGTTACTAAGGAAGAAATCGCTGCTGCCTATAAGGAAGTAGATGAGGAATTAGTAGCAGTTATTAGAAAGGCCTTAGTTAATATTAAGGACTATCACGAAAAGCAGAAGCAGTACAGCTGGTTTGATTCAAAGCCAGATGGCACAATTCTAGGTCAGAAGGTTACTGCATTAGAGCGTGTTGGTGTTTATGTACCAGGTGGTAAGGCAGCTTATCCATCTTCAGTTTTAATGAATGTAATGCCAGCTAAGGTTGCTGGAGTTGATGAAATCATTATGTGTACTCCTTGCGATAGCGAAGGTAAGGTTTATCCTACAACTTTAGTTGCCGCTAATGAAGCAGGGGTTGATAAGATTTTTAAGGTTGGTGGAGCTCAGGCTATTGCAGCTATGGCTTACGGAACACAGTCAATTCCAAAGGTTGATAAGATTGTGGGACCTGGTAACATTTTCGTAGCTCTTGCAAAAAAGGCAGTCTTTGGCTATGTAAGTATCGACTCCGTTGCAGGCCCATCAGAGATCTTAGTTATTGCTGATGAAAGCGCTAATCCTCGTTTCGTGGCAGCAGACCTCTTATCACAGGCAGAACACGACGAGATGGCATCAGCTATCTTAATTACAACTTCAAAAGAAGTAGCCCAAAAAGTTTCAAAAGAAGTAGATGGCTTTGTAGCTAAGCTTAGCCGTAAGGAAATCATTCAGAAATCCCTTGATAACTACGGATATATCTTACTTGCAAATACTTTAGATGAAGCTATTGATGTAGCTAATGAAATCGCCTCAGAGCACTTAGAAATCGTAACAAAGAATCCATTTGATACTATGACTAAGATTAGAAACGCAGGTGCAATCTTCCTTGGAGAGTACTCATCAGAACCTCTTGGAGACTATTTTGCAGGTCCAAACCACGTACTTCCAACTAATGGAACAGCTAAGTTCTTCTCAGCTTTATCAGTGGATGACTTTATTAAGAAATCAAGCATTATTTCTTACTCTAAGGAAGCCCTTGAAAATGTACACCTAGACATTGAGAAATTCGCAACAGCAGAGCACTTAACAGCTCATGCAAATTCTATAAAGGTAAGATTTGAGTAGGATTTAAATAAGATTCGATAAGATTTTAAAATACGTGATTTTAAATATAGGAGGGAAATATGGCAAATAATCAATCTGCTAGAACTGCAACAATTAATAGAAAGACTAGCGAAACAGACATCAGCCTCTATCTTAATTTAGATGGCAAAGGAAATGCAGACGTGGATACTGGCATTGGATTTTTTGATCACATGCTTAAAAGCTTTGCAAAGCACGGCCTCTTTGACTTAAAAGTAAGAGTTCAGGGAGACTTAATCGTTGATTGCCACCACACCATTGAGGATGTGGGAATTGTCTTAGGAGAAGCTATAAAGAAGGCCCTTGGAGACAAGGTAGGTATTAAAAGATACGGTAATTTCTTCCTTCCAATGGATGAGACTTTAATTCTTTGCGCCATCGATTTATCAAATCGCCCATATTTAGTCTTTGAATCAGAGTTTAAAAGCGATTCAGTTGGTTATTTTGATACACAGATGGTTAAGGAGTTCTTCTATGCAATTTCTTACTCAGCTAGTATGAACCTCCACCTAAAGAAGATGTGGGGCGAGAACGACCACCACATTATTGAGGCTATGTTTAAGGCCTTTGCAAAAGCCCTTGATGAGGCGGTTTCAAAGGATAGCCGTATAACTAATGTATTATCTACTAAGGGAAGCTTGTAATTATAAGTGCTTATTTGTGAAGTTAGCATTTTAGTGTTACAAACTACTTAGTATTACTAAATAATAAAAATATAGCGAGGATTTTAAAATGAGATTATACCCAGCAATAGATATTAAGGATGGCAAATGTGTCCGCCTAAAGAAGGGCCTTTTTAATGAGGTCACAGTTTATTCTGATAAGCCTTACACAATTGCTAAGGAATTTGAGAAGGCTGGTGCAAAGTTTATACATGTTGTTGACCTAGACGGTGCCTTAAAGGGCTATAGAGTCAATGCCAAGGCTATTAAGGAAATCGTTGATAGCGTTAGTATTCCTGTAGAGCTTGGTGGTGGCGTTAGAAGCCTTGAAAACATCAAGGAAGTGCTTGATTTAGGAGTTTACAGAGTTATCATTGGTACTAAGGCTGTAGAAAATCCTGAATTTATTAGAGAGGCCATCAAGGAATTTGGCCCTGATAGAATCGTAGTTGGAGTAGATGCAAAGGACGGTCTTGTTGCTATTGAAGGCTGGGAGAAGTTATCTGATCAGACAGCCCTTAGCCTATGCCTTTCAATGAAGGAGATGGGTGTTGAGAATATCGTCTACACTGACATCTCAAAGGATGGCATGCTTGTAGGCCCTAATGTAGAGCAGACTAAGCTTTTATCTGACAAGACTGGTATTAACATTATCGCTTCCGGCGGTATGTCTTGTATGGAGGATTTAGAAAATGTATCTAATGCCGGCATCCATGGAGCAATCATTGGAAAAGCTATCTATGAAAAAAGAATTGACCTTGCCGAGGCTGTGGCAAAGTATGAGTCTTTTGATGCATTTTCAAAGGAAAGCAAAAAGGAAGTAATTAGTAACTTAAACTGGTCAGATTGTAAGCTTGATGATAAGGGCTTAATTCCAGTAGTAGTGCAGGATTACATCAATAATGAGGTCTTAATGCTTGCCTATATGAACGAGGAGGCCTTTAATAAGACTTTAGAGACTGGCCTTATGACTTACTATTCAAGAAGCCGTGATGAACTCTGGACTAAGGGTCTAACATCAGGTCACCTTCAGTATGTAAGTTCTCTTGATATTGACTGCGATTGCGACACAATTCTTGCTAAGGTAAGACAGGTTGGAGCAGCTTGCCACACTGGAAATAAGTCTTGTTTTTACAGAAACTTCTTTATAAGAAATATTTAGAGACTTCCCTTTAATTGCAATAAAATATGAGTTATAATACCATCTAGAGTAAATTTATTTAAATCTAGGTGGTATTTTTATGTCTACTAAATTAATTATTACTAGTTACAATAATAAATTAATCAGTGCGAAATACGTAGATGATGAGATTAAGAGTCTAACGGTGTGCGACAATGAGCATAACATCTCCGATATTTTTATTGGTCGTGTGGAAAATGTTGTAAAGTCCATTAACGCTTGCTTTATTGAATTTAGCAATAAGCAGAAGGGCTATTATGCATTTTCAGAAAACAAAGATCACATCTTTTTAAATAATAAGAATAACGACTTGCCAAACATCGGGGACAAGATTCTAGTTCAGGTAAAGAATCCACCTCATAAGACAAAGCCTCACACGCTTAGTTCTAAGCTTGAGATTCCTTATAAATATCTGGTTTTATCAAGGGACGTAGATGGGGTTTTAGTTTCAAAAAAGATTAAGAATGATGAAAATGTTTCTAACTGGGCAGCTAGTCTAGCCTATGAACTAAAGCTTATGAATGAAGAGCTAGTTAGGGAACTGGGGGCTGACTTTAAGGACACAAGGTCTAAGCTTAGTTACGGCTTTATTATTAGATCTAATGCGGTTAATGCAAGTCTCACGGAGTTAATAGATGAGGCGAAACATTTGCATAATACTTATAAGGAAATCCTAAAGATGGCAATACATGGTCTTTTTTATACAAAAGTTTATGAGTCGCTACCTAGCTACATTACTGAGGTTAACCACTTAGTGGCGGAAGAAGATTTTGAACTTGTGACGGATAATAAAGAGGCTTTCAGCCTTATTAAGAATAACTGCAATCTATCTGATACAAGACTTCGCTTTTATGAGGATAAGCTGCTGCCACTATATAGCTTATATTCTATAAAACACAATATTGATGAGGCCTTAAGGCGTCAGGTTTGGTTAAAATCTGGTGCATACCTTGTAATTGAGGAGACGGAAGCCTTGACGGTGGTGGATGTTAACTCTGGTAAATTTGTTCCAAAAAAGGGTAAGGACAAAGATTTATCAAATTATAATGTTAATATTGAGGCTGCAAAGGCTACTCTTACTCAGTTAAGGTTAAGAAATATCTCCGGCATTATTATTGTTGATTTTATTAATATGAAGGATGAGTCCCTAAATGAGGACTTATTAAAATACCTTAAAAAGGAAGCTAAAGACGATGAAGTGGGGGTAAGAATCGTCGATATGACTAAGCTTGGGCTTGTGGAAATTACAAGAACTAAGCAGGGTCAAACATTAAAAGAAAGAATGGGACTAGAAAGAAATGAAGAATTACGAGACTAACTACAAGAAAATTACTGATTATTTTGACAAGCATGAAGGGGCAAAGAAAGCGCTTATATTCCTATATCGATTTTTGATTATACCTTTTGTAATCGCTTACTTTTTCCTTTTGTTTAATTCTATTTATACAAAGGCTTCTTATCTTGTGATTGCAAAGCTTATTATTGTGCCAGCTACAACTTTTGTGGTGATTTCAATTTTAAGACTTGCCCTTGATGCTAGAAGACCTTACGAAATCTATGACATTAAGCCAATTATTGAGAAGAAAAAGAAGAGACAATCAATGCCAAGTAGACATGTGCTTAGTGCCACACTTATTGCAGGCTGCGCTATGTATATTAACCCATTTCTTGGTATTGCCTTAATTATACTTACAGTTATTATGGCCATTACAAGAGTTTTGGCAGGAGTACATTTTGTAAAGGATGTAGTCGTAGCAATTATTATTGGAATTCTAAGTTCTTATATAGGACTTTGGATTTTATAAATAGCGGGCTAATTAGCTAGTTGCTTATATTAGCGCTGCGAAAAGTTTTAGCTTTTTAAATTTAGATAGAAGCTAAACTTTAATTACTTACTTAGTATTACTTGAATAAGGGGGATTTTATGAAAAATGTAAAAATTGCCTATATTGGCGGTGGCTCAAAGCTTTGGGCAAGAGTGTTTATGTACGACTTAGCTCTAGTAAAGGATTTTACTGGAGAAATCGGCCTCTACGATATTGATTTAGAGGCTGCAAAGAGAAACAAGGAAATTGGTGCAAGAATTAATGAATCTAAGGATTGTATTAACAAATGGGATTATAAGATTTATGAAAATCTTAAGGACTGCCTAAAGGGTGCTGATTTTGTAGTGATTTCTATACTTCCTGGTACTTTTAATGAGATGCGATCAGATGTACATTTGCCTGAAAAATATGGAATCTATCAGTCTGTAGGGGATACTGCGGGTCCTGGTGGCGTACTTCGTGCTATGCGAACAGTGCCTATTTATGAGGGTTTTGCAAAGGCTATTAAAGAGATTTGTCCAACGGCTTGGGTTATTAATTTTACTAATCCAATGACAATTTGCACAAAGACTCTTTATGATGTTTTCCCTGAAATCAAGGCTTTTGGTTGCTGTCATGAGGTTTTCCATACACAGGACTTCCTATGTGACGTTTTAAAGGAAGCTAAGGGAATTCGCCCAAATAGAGACGAAATCTACACTGAAGTTTCTGGCATTAATCACTTTACTTGGATTAGCTCTGCAAAGTACAAGGACATGGAGATTATGGACTATCTTGATGATTTTATTAATAAGCACTTTGAGGAGGGCCACTACGAGCATGGGGATGCAAACCAGTATAAGACTGACCCTTTTGCCTATGCTAATAAGGTGAAAATGGATCTCTATAGAAGATATAAGACTCTAGGGGCAGCAGGAGACCGCCATCTAGTTGAATTTGTAAACAATAACTGGTATCTAAAGAATAAAGAATGCGTGGATAGCTGGAAATTTGCCCTAACAAGCATTGACTTTAGAATTAATCAGGCCAATGAAAAAATTGAGGAATCCATTAAGATTGCTAAGGGCGAGCATCCAATTGAGGTTAAGAAGTCTAGCGAAGAGGCCGTAGATATTATGAGTGCAATTCTTGGCTACGGCAAAAAAATTAGTAATGTAAACCTAATTAATGAGGGGCAGATGCCACAGTTAAAGCTTGGAGCAGTAGTAGAGACTAATGCTATATTTACTCATGATAGCGTTAGACCAATTATGGCAAAGCCTTTAAACAACTCAGTAATTAGCCTTGTGAAGCGTGCTTCTGAAAATGTAGAGACTTTATATGAGGGCATTAAAAATCGTGACTTTAAAACAATCTTTGCTTCCTTTATGAATCAGGGACTTTGTTCTAATCTTGATTTGGCTTCTGGTAAGGATTTATTTAAGGAAATGTGCCTTAATACCTCTAAATATTTGGAAGAATACTATAATTTAGAAGATTTAAAGTTATTGTAAAGAAAATATGTTGACATACCACTATATTTGATATATATTATTATAGTATGCCGCTCAGTTAGGATACAAGTGGATTTTTCTTTATGAATATCCCTCCAAAACTGGCGAGTAATTTATTAGGAGGTGCCATATGTACGCAATTATCGCAACAGGTGGTAAGCAGTATACAGTTTCTGAAGGTGACGTAATCAACGTTGAGAAGCTTTCAGTTAACGCTGGTGATACTGTAACATTTGACCAGGTTCTTTTCGTTAACAACGGTGAGGCTAAGGTTGGCGAGCCAACAGTAGCAGGCGCTACAGTTACTGCTTCAGTTATTGAAGAAGGTAAAGAAGCTAAGGTCGTAGTTTACAAGTACAAGAGAAAGACTGGATATCACAAGAAGAATGGTCACAGACAGCCATTTACTAAGGTTAAGATTGAAAAGATCAATGCTTAATTAGTTGAGGGTGTTTATCCATGACTTTAGTAGACTTATACAGAGATGGTAAATCTCAGGAGATTGTAGGTTTTAAGGTTTCTGGACATGCTGGTTTTGCCGAAGCTGGTGAAGATATAGTTTGTGCAGCAATTTCAACGCTTACAATTAATACAGTAAATTCCATTGAGGCATTTACTACTGATAAATTCGATTTAAATACTGATGAAGACGGTGCTTTAATTGAATTAAAGATGTCCTCTATCAGTAATGAGACAAGAATTTTATTACAGGCATTTGAGTTAGGTATGAATTCAATAGCTAGTGACAATGCCCAATACTTATTGATTAATATCAAGGAGGTGTAATGACTATGATGAATTTGAACCTTCAGTACTTCGCTCATAAAAAGGGTGTTGGTTCTACAAAGAACGGTAGAGATTCAGAATCTAAGAGATTAGGTGCTAAGAGAGCTGATGGACAGTTTGTTTTAGCTGGTAATATTCTTTACAGACAGCGCGGAACTAAGATTCATCCAGGTGTTAACGTAGGTCGTGGTAACGATGATACATTATTCGCACTTGTTGATGGACGTGTTAAGTTCGAAAGAAAGGGTAGAGATAAGAAGCAGGTTTCTGTTTACCCAGTTGCTGAATAATATTATTATTAGAAGCGTAAGTAAAGTGGCTCCAAGTCTTCGGATTTGGAGCTTTTTATTTGATTTTTATACATTTGATATATTGTTTGTAACGTGGTATTTTTATATCAGGTTTTAAGCCAGTAAGCATTCTTATTTATTGAATGCACGTGGAGGTTATATATGTTTGCTGACAGAGTTAGAATCTTCATCAAATCAGGTAAGGGTGGCGATGGTCACGTTTCTTTTAGACGTGAGTTATACGTTCCTGCCGGCGGACCAGATGGTGGTAACGGCGGCCATGGTGGAGACATTATTTTTCAAGTTGACAAGGGTTTAAATACTCTTGGTGATTTCAGACACAATGCTAAATACGTGGCTGAAAGTGGTCAAGAAGGTGGAAAGAAAAGATGTACTGGAAAGGACGGAGAGAATTTAGTAATCAAGGTTCCAGAAGGTACTGTAATATATGATGACGCATCAGGCAAAGTAATTGCTGATATGTCAGGCGATAATCAATGTGAGACTATTCTTAGAGGTGGTCGTGGCGGTAAGGGTAATATGAATTACGCAACTGCTACAATGCAGGCTCCTCAGTACGCTCAGCCAGGTCAGGATGCCCAGGAATTATGGGTAAGACTTGAGCTTAAGTGTATTGCCGATGTAGGTTTAGTAGGTTTCCCTAATGTAGGTAAGTCTACATTCCTTTCAAGAGTAACTAATGCTAGACCAAAGATTGCTAATTACCATTTCACAACTCTTAATCCAAACCTTGGTGTTGTTGATGTAGAGGGTGGTCGTGGTTTTGTAATCGCTGATATTCCTGGACTTATTGAAGGAGCTTCAGAGGGTGTTGGTTTAGGTCATGAGTTCTTACGTCACATTGAAAGAACTAAGGTTATTATTCACATCGTAGATGCTGCATCTACTGAAGGACGTGATCCTATTGCTGATATTAAGGCAATCAATAAGGAATTAGAGAACTACAATCCAGATCTTTTAAAGCGTCCACAGGTTATTGCTGCTAATAAGATTGATGTTATCTTTGATGATGGTGAAAATGACCCAATCAAGTCTTTAAAGGATGAATTCGAACCTGCAGGTATTAAGGTATATCCTATGTCTGCAGTAACTGGTAAGGGTGTTAAGGACCTTCTCTGGGCTGTTAGAGAATTACTTGATAACTTCAAGGATGAACCAGTTGTCTTTGAAAGAGAAATCTCTGAAGAAGAAATGTTTGATAATCCTAATGAAGCATTTGAAGTATACTTTAATGAAGAAGAGAATATGTACATCATTGAAGGCCCACGTATTGATAAGATGCTTGGTTATACTAACCTTGAATCTGAAAAGGGCTTCGACTTCTTCCAGAAGTTTATGAAGACAAGCGGCGCTATTGATAAGTTAGAGGAATTAGGTATTGAAGAAGGCGAGACTGTAAGAGTCGGCGATTACCTACAATTTGATTATTATAGAGCTTAAGTAAATAATACATTTTTAATAGACTATATTTAAATTAGGAGGATTAGCTAAGATTATCTTAGTTAAAATGATTATGACAAGTAAACAAAGAGCTTACCTTAAAGGTCTTGCTATGAATATCGATCCTATTTTCCAGTTTGGTAAGAATAGCCTTACACCTGAGAATACAGCAGCTATTGCTGAAGCCCTTGAAAAGCGTGAATTAATTAAGATTCATGTTCTTCAAAACTGTGCAGATGACCCTAAGGCCATTGCAGCTATTGTTGCTGAAAGAACTAGATCTGAAGTTGTTCAGGTTATTGGAAAGAAGATTGTTCTTTACAAGGAATCTAAGGATCACAAAAAAATTGAGCTTCCAAAGGCAAGAAAAGAGGCAAAATAATGGCAACTGATAATGTTATTGGTATAATGGGTGGAACTTTTAATCCAATTCATCTTGGACATCTTGAATTAATTAAGGCTGCACATGAGCAGTTTAATCTTGATAAGATTTTAGTTATGCCTAGCGGCACACCAGTTTATAAGAATCAATCTGAAATTGTGGATGCAAAGCACCGTTGCAATATGGTAGAGCTTGCAATTAAGGATTATGATTATATGGAATTATCTACTATCGAAATCGATAGAAAGGGTAATACTTATACCGCTGATACATTACGAGAAATTGCCTCAGATTACGATAAGATTTATTTTATTATCGGGGCAGATTCCCTTTTTGCCATAACTGATTGGTATAAGCCTCAGTACATTTGCGCACATTGCCATCTATTATGTGCCAACAGAGATGAATATGAGGTGGAAGAGCTTAATCGTCAAAAGAAATTATTAGTTTCTAAATACGATGCTAAAATTGACTTTATAAAATGTGATTCTATTCCTTTTAGTTCAACAGAAATCAGAAATAGAGTTAAGGAAAACAAATCAATTACTGATATGGTTGGTCGCGAAGTTGAAAATTACATTAAAGATAACAACTTGTATATTTAGACTAGATTGGAGTATAAATGAATAATGCTTATATCGAAGAAATCAGAAACAAAGTAGAAATAGCACTTGAAAAGGATCCTATGCGTTTTAAACATTCTATAGGAGTTGCAGATACTGCAGCTTGCCTTGCTATGCGCTATAACTCTGACATGGAGAAGGCTTATATCACAGGCTTATTACATGATTGCGCAAAATGTGTAGATGACGATTTAAAGATAAAAGAGTGCAGGGAGGCTAATCTAAGTGTTAGTCAGACTGAGCTTGAAAGCCCTTATTTATTGCACTCTAAACTTGGTGCACTTTATGCTAGAACTAAATACGGAATAGATGATCCAGAGATATGCTCTGCCATTGAATTTCATACTACAGGAAAGCCTAATATGTCTTTACTAGAAAAAATTGTATTTATTGCTGACTACATCGAACCTTATAGAAATAAGGCTTGGGATGTGGATATTATTAGAGGCCTTGCCTTTGAAGATATTAATGAAGCAGTATATTTTTGCTTAAAGGACACACTAGAATATCTTGAAAGCAAGAATAAGACAATTGATGTAATGACAAGCAAAGCTTATGCTTTCTATGCTAGTAATAGAGTGGAAGATTAATAGTAACTTATATGAGTTAAATTAGAGAATAAAAGAGAGGTAATTATGAGTTCAAATAGTTCTAAAGAAATGGCTAAAATCGCTGCTAATGCCTTAGCTGATAAGAAGGCTAGCGATGTAAAAATCATTGATATAAGTAATGTTTCTGTAATTGCTGATTACTTTGTAATTGGTAGTGCCACAAACATCAACCAGGTTCAGGCTTTAGTTGATAATGTAGAAGAACAGATGCATTTAGCTAACTACAAGGACCCAAGAGTTGAAGGTCATGGTAACTCAACATGGGTTTTAATGGATTTTGATGATATTATCGTTCACGTATTCTCAGAAGAGGATAGAGCTTTCTATAATCTTGAGAGAATTTGGAAGGACGGTAAGGAATTAGATCCTGCTAGTTTATAATTCTTGATAAATTTAATATGAATAAAAAAGAGACTATTTAGTATTACTAAATAGTCTCTTTTAAGTTACAAAACAATCTAAAGAATAAACAATTAATAATCAATGATCATTAAACGATATTCATTCTAATAAGGCCAATTACTTTACCAAGAATTTCGCAATCATCAACAATAATTGGATCCATAAAATCATTCTCTGGCTGAAGTCTTATATGACCGTTCTCCTTATAAAATCTCTTAACTGTAGCAGAATCATCTACTAAAGCAACAACAACTTCTCCATTAGCAGCTGTGCTTTGCTTCTTAACAATAATCTGATCCCCTTCATAGATTCCCATATTAACCATACTTTCACCCTTAACTGTGAGCATAAATGTCTCTTCGTTAGGCAAATATTCAGATGGAATAGGGAAGTAGTTAGATACATTCTCAACAGCAAGTAATGGCTGACCTGCAGCTACCTGTCCAAGAATTGGAACGTTAACAACCTCACGTCTAACTAAATTAAAATTGTCATCAATAATCTCAATAGTTCTTGATTTAGATGGATCTCGTCTAATATAACCGTTCTTCTCTAATGTCTCTAAATGAGCATGTACTGATGATGTTGACTTTAAATTAACCGCAGCACATATGTCACGTACTGAAGGTGGATATCCCTTATTAAGTATCTGGCTCTTGATATACTCAAGTATCTCTGTCTGCTTAGCAGTTATTCTCCCGTATGCCATAATAAGCCTCCTATCTAATAGTTTTCATTAATCTTTTAAATAATTGTATCACACGTTCATAAAAATTACAAACAGAAATTCGGAAAAAATGTTCGAAATTTTTGTTCGAATTTTATTGACAAACGACTGTTCGAATAATATAATCCAATTATAGAACAGCAGAACAGTTGTTCCAAACAAGCGTTTTAATCGATCTAAATGGGGGTTAAATTTATGAATATGACAAGAAGAAACTTAAAGGAAATTAGACCTAATAATTATATCAATAATAGAGAGGCAGCATTATCGAAAAGAACTATAGAAAGAAGAAAGAGAAGAGCTAGAAGATTAAGAACTATCTTTGGTATTAAGCTTTCTTTAATATCCTTTGCTGTTCTTATGATAACTGTTGTTACTATCGTAACATTTTTTAATATCAATGCTAAGGCTTCAGAAACTAATGAAGCTAAGATGACAACTAAGTACTATACAAGCATTGAAATTAAGAACAATGATACTTTATGGAATCTTGAAGACCAGTATAATAATGGCAATGAAAGCAAGAAAAACTACATTAACAATATTATGAAACTCAACAACCTAAACTCAGAGACAATTTATTCTGGTGAGAATTTAATTGTATATTACTACGGGAATTGATTACTAGGGGAATTAGATAGAGTTTATTAATCGATTATGTATCCTTAATCTGCTTAAATTCTAGTATTCTTAAGCCTTTGCTAGCCTTTGTTATATGGACTTTTCCCTAGGGGATTGATATAATAAACTAGATAAAATTATAAGAAGGTTATAGTATGAAATTCAACGAAATTAAAGAAATCAATGAACATATTGTTAGCTATTTAAATAGCAATAAGATTACTGATATGACAGCTGTCCAGGCACAGTCATTTAAACACATTTACAACAACAAGGATATGATTATTTGCTCTAATACAGCTACAGGTAAAACTTTAGCATATCTTTTACCTATAATTGCTAGATTAGACGCTAAATCTAACAATATACAAGCCTTAATTTTAGCACCTACTGGAGAACTTGCTTCTCAGATTGCAAAGGTTGCTAATGAGCTTTTAGAGTATGATGAGAAGCTTAATGCACAGTTTGTAGTGGGAGAGGCTAATATTAAGCGTCAGATCGAGCATTTAAAGAAGATGAAACCTGCTATTTTAGTTGCTACACCAGCTAGAGCGCTAGAACTTATTTCTTCTAAAAAGATTAAGGTTCATGAGGTAAAGACTTTTGTACTTGATGAATCAGATAGACTTCTTAATAAGACTTTTGAGACTACAATTAAGAATATTCGTAAGTCTTTAATGAAGAGAACACAGGTTTTATTACTTTCTGCAAGCATTAATAAGAAAACTAAGAATGAAGCTAAGGAGCTTTGCTTTAACCCAATTTATCTAGACATTAATGCCAATACAGCCAATGAATCTCAGGTACCTAAAACTATTAAACATTTTTACTTTTTCTCAGATCGTAGAGAAAGAATTGAGAATTTGAGAAAAATCATTAAGGCTGCAAAACCAGAGAAATGCATTATTTTCATTAATACAAAGTATGATCTAGATGAAAGCTACCAGAAGCTTCAATATCATAATTACAATGTAGCTTGTTTATCAAGTAATCAGGATTCACTTCAAAAGAAGAACACAATCGAAGGCTTTAAAACTGGTAAATACAACATTTTAATTGCAACAGATATTGCAGCACGTGGTTTACAGATTGATAATATAGATACGGTTATTAATGTTAATCTACCAGAAGAGAATGAAGAATATATTCATAGAGCTGGAAGATGTGGCCGTAATGGCAATAAGGGCACATGCATATCTATAATTACAGAGAATGAAGTCTCTAAAATTAAAAAGTATCAGAAGGCTTTTAACATAAACTTTATAGCAAAGAAATTATATCAAGGTAAGATTGTAGCAAAGTAATTATAAATAAACTAATTACTGATGAAGTCCTTACAGATTTAAATTACGAAATAAATATAAAAGAAAGATTAGCTGGTAAATGAAGATCAGGATATGAATTATCCTGGAATCTAGATTTTATCAGCTTTTTCCTTTATTTTACTTGCAATAAGAACTGAGCTTTGATATAATTATTTTAAGGGGTTAACTTCGTTAAACTGGACTTTAGCGAATAGATAACTATGAAGATAACTAGTGCTCTTTTATGTATTTAAGCCTGAAGTATTAATTTAACAGCTAATTTTATACAGATTCTAATTAGATTTAAAGGAGGTTTTTATGGCTACTAATAAGAATTACGTTGAGCAAATGAATAATAAATATGCAAAGCAATTAAAGGGTCTTTTAGATGAGATGCCAGACTTTTGTGTTGAATATTTTGATAGCTTAGAATTTAATAAGCAGGCAAGAACTAAGATTGCATATGCTCTTGATATTAAAGGCTTCTTTAAATATTTAATTGACGATACAAAGAAATTTGCAAATTATGATATAAAGGATTTTAGGGTTGAAGATCTTGATAAGATAACTGGTCAGGACATTTCTAATTATCTTAGATATATTAAATCCTACAATAGACACGGCAAGGATGTTTCAAACTCAGCTTCCTCAGCTAAGAGAAAGCTCTGCGCCCTACGCCGCTTCTACAACTACTACTTCCGATATGAGTTTATTAAGACTAATCCAAGCCTTAAGGTAGATATGCCTGTAATTCACGACAAACCAATTGTTCGAATGGAGCCAAATGAGGTTGCAGAGTTCCTTGATAACGTGGAATCAGGTAATAAATTAACTAAGAACCAGCTTGCTAAACATGAAAAGCTAAAGACAAGAGATTTAGCTCTTCTTACTCTCATGCTTGGCACAGGAATCCGTGTATCTGAGTGTGTTGGCTTAGATATAGACGATGTAGATTTTGACAATGACAGAATCCACATTTACCGAAAGGGTGGCGCTGAAAGCTTTGTTTACTTTGGTGATGAGGCTAGAGAAGCTCTCCTTGATTATATGGAGGAAAGAAAGCAATTAACTCCTAAGGAGGGCCATGAAAATGCACTGTTTATCTCAAGTAAGAACAGTCGCCTCTGCGTCCGTTCTGTGGAGCTTCTTGTAAAGAAGTACTCTCGTACTGTTACAACAGTAAAGCATATTACTCCTCATAAACTTAGAAGTACATACGGTACAAACCTATACCAGGAAAGCGGCGATATTTACCTCGTAGCGGACGTTTTAGGCCATAAGGACGTAAATACTACACGTAAGCATTATGCAGACCTTATTGACGAAAATAAACGTGCTGCAAGAAATATGGTACGATTACGTAAAGAAAAATAAGTAAAAAAAGCTTGCTAGTCTCCTAGCAAGCTTTAATTTTAATATTCTCTTATTGATAAATCTGTCTCCATTCCATATCACCTCGTTCAAGTGACTTAATAAGCAACTCTGCTGTTGCAAGATTAGTTGCTAAAGGAATGTTATACATATCGCACAATTCGCATATATTATTAGGATCTGGTTCATGCATTAAAGGACCTTCTACTTCTCTTAAGAAAATAACTAAGTCCAACTGATTATGTTCTATCTGAGAACATAGCTGCTGATCACCACCTAAGTGTCCAGCTAAAAATTTATGAACCGAAAGGTTAGTAGCTTCTTCTATTAATCTTCCCGTTGTACCTGTCGCAAATAACTGATTCTTATTTAAGATTCCCTTATATGCAATACAAAAATTCTGCATTAACTTTTTCTTGGAATTGTGTGCTATTAATCCAATATTCATACTACTACCTCATGACTTTTTATTTTATATACATTATACCAATTTTTTAAAGATATTTCATCCCTAAATTTAAAATTATACATTAATTTGTAATTAAAAAATTATTGATGGTAAAGCGGACATTCGGAATCCGCTTCGCTACTTCCTCATGAACGCAGTGGCACTTTGTGCCACCTGTCAGAAGGGGCTTTAACCCCTTCTGACACCAGTAAGCTTTATACCCCCGCTTAAAGCTTACGCTTTTGAAGCGGG
>NZ_JAEEVD010000008.1:0-71447 GCF_016290755.1 Lachnospira sp. | reverse complement strand
TTATTTATTCTTATTTATAGCGTAAAGCGGACATTCGGAATTCGCTTCGCTACTTCCTCATGAACGCAGTGGCACTTTGTGCCACCTGTCAGAAGGGGCTTTAACCCCTTCTGACACTAGTAAGCTCTATACCCCCGCTTAAAGCTTACGCTTTTGAAGCGGGGGATTGCTTACACTGCGTTACAAGTTCTGGCTTATCTATTACAAGGTAATATCGCTCCATAGTGCTTAATCTATCGCAATCTTCCCAGGTGTAATAATATTTTTTTAGGGCTTGATCCAATCTTTGATAAATTCCAAAACATTCAGGATCTAAGCCGATTTCTCGAATTAATCGTGCCTTATCTACTTTAAACATAAATAAATAGTCAAAATAGCTGTAACCCATAATACCAAGAATTTTTCTTAGAAGCTTTTTTCTTTTTGGGCTATTATCAATCTCTGCATTAGTCATGTCTTTTAGATAATAATTGTAGGAGTTAAGCCTTTTAGCGTCTTCTTTTAGATAGTTAAAGCGTCGAAGTTCATAGGCGGAACGAAAATCATTTTTCTTTTTAATTTCGGCCTTTTCTTTGTTGTAAGCATCAAGGTAGGCCTTATTGTAGGAGTTAACACTAGATGCACTAGCTTTATAACTACTCCACGAATTGTAGTCGTTATCATCTGCCTCATCCGCCGCATCCGGTAAAGAAAACATCCAGTCATCATCGTCGTCATCATCATCATCTAGATTATAAGTACGTCTAAATTCCTTTTCAAAATCTTCTTCATAGAAAGCTCTCTCTTTTCTATCTATGTGACCATCACGATTATAATCATAACCAGCACGTTTCATTTTATCTTCTTGAATTTCAAAAAAGCTATCCCAAAAGCCCATAGGCCCTCCTATCCTGCAATTTCTCTTGCAACGAAAACGCCACTAGCGGATGCATGGGATAATGAGTGAGTAATTCCGCTACCATCACCAATTACATATAGACCCTTGTAATTTGTTTCAAGGTGCTCATCTACTAACACTTCCATGTTGTAGAACTTAACCTCAACTCCGTAGAGGAGTGTGTCATCATTGGCAGTACCAGGTGCCACCTTATCAAGGGCGTAAATCATCTCAATAATGCCATCTAGAATTCGCTTTGGAAGTACAAGGCTTAAATCACCAGGGCTAGCATTAAGTGTAGGAGTTGTAAAGGACTCGTCAATATCTGACTGAGAACTTCTGTGTCCCCTAATTAAATCGCCAAAGCGCTGAACAATTACGCCGCCTCCAAGCATGTTGCTTAGTCTAGCAATACTTTCACCGTATCCATTGGAATCCTTAAAAGGATCAGTAAAATGTTTTGCTACCAATAGGGCAAAATTTGTATTATTTGTCTGCTTTTCAGGGTCTTCGTAGCTGTGGCCGTTAACTGTAACAATACCGTTAGTGTTTTCATTTACCACAGCGCCCCTTGGATTCATGCAAAATGTACGAACTAAATCTTCGTATTTCTGAGTACGATAGACAATCTTGCTTTCATAAAGCTCATCAGTAATGTGGCTAAAAACCTCAGCTGGAAGCTCAACTCTAACACCTAAATCCACACGATTAGATAGTGTGCTAATGTTTAGCTCTTTACATACCTTTTCCATCCACTTACTGCCGCTTCGACCTACGCTTATGATACATTTTCCACAAGTAAAGCTCTCCTTAGGACAGACAATCTCGTAGCCGGATTCAAGGGCCTTCACAGTCTCAACGGCTGTATCAAAGTAAAAATCCACCTTGTCCTTTAGATAGTCATAAAGATGGCCAAGGACGATGTAGTTTATATCAGTGCCTAGATGTCTTACAGAGGCGTCAAGTAGGTGAAGTCCGTTCTGGATACAGAGCTTCTTAAAACCTGTGCCTGCAGTAGAGTAGAGCTTTGTGCCTTCCCCACCATATTCAAGGTTAATCTTGTCCACGTATTCCATAAGCTCTAGGGCCTTGTTTTTACCGATGTATTTGTAAAGAGTGCCACCAAAGTCGTTAGTGATGTTATATTTTCCATCTGAAAATGCGCCAGCCCCTCCAAATCCACTCATAATAGAGCAGCTATTGCAGTGGATGCAGGACTTAATTTTGTCCCCATCAATGGGGCAGTGCCTCTTTGCAAGTTCGTGGCCTTCCTCAAAAACTGCCACTTTTAAGTTAGGAGATAGTTTAGTTAATTCGTAGGCTGAGTAAATACCACCAGGACCAGCTCCAATAATGATTACGTCGTAATTCATACAATCACTTCCTTCCTTTGGTTTTAAAAATGTGAAATAGCCCTTTGCATAAGATGTAAGGGCGTATTTCAATACTATCTAAATTATATCATAGATTTTTGGAAATAATAAGATTTTAACCCTTTAGTAGGTTCAAATAAAAAACCCCGACTAGAAATCTCTAGCCGGGGCC
This sequence comes from Lachnospira sp., assembly GCF_016290755.1. NCBI lineage: Bacteria > Bacillati > Bacillota > Clostridia > Lachnospirales > Lachnospiraceae > Lachnospira > Lachnospira sp. The sequence goes on along the minus strand of NZ_JAEEVD010000008.1, from coordinate 69,025 downwards.
GTGAAAAGAAAAAAGTTAATAAAAAAAATCGTCAAGACTCGCTCGCGAGTCTTGCGCGCCGGATTCGGGTCTGCTTCAGCAGACAAATTCCTGTCCGAATCCGTGCGCATCCTCGCGGAGCGTTAACTCAGTCGGAGCTTGTACTCCGACTGAGTTAAAGAGCAGTGTAACCACCATCAACTGGTAAGATAAGTCCATTAACATATGAGCTGCACTGAGATGAAAGGAAGATTGCTGCTGTATCAAGCTCGCCTTCCTTACCATATCTTGAAAGTGGAATCATTGTCTTAGCATATTCCTGGAAGTACTCAGAATCGAGTGTTTCCTTTGTAAGTGGTGTCTCAAAGTAGCCAGGGCAGATGGCATTTACATTGATTCCCTTCTCACCCCATTCAGCAGCAAGTGCACGAGTTAAGTTAACTACGCCACCCTTTGCAGCATGGTATGGAGAAGCTGGAGCAATTTTGTTACCAACTAAGCCATACATTGAAGAAATGTTAATGATTCTACCGTACTTAGCAGGTAACATTGCCTTCTTAGCTACGGCACGAGCCATCTTGAAGGAACCGAATAAATCGATGTTAAATTCGCCTTCAAACTGCTCATCTGTAATTTCTTCAGCTGGTGCAACTGCACCTGTACCTGCATTATTTATAAGGATGTCGATACGACCAAATTCCTTGCAAACCTGGTCAACGGCTGCTTCTACTTTACTTGTGTCTGTGATATCGCAAGGGATTGCAAGTGTCTTAACACCGTATTCTTCAGCGATTTCCTTAGCTACTTGATCGATTAATTCCTTACGACGAGCCAATGCAACGATATTTGCTCCTTGATTAGCAAGAGCCTTTGCGAGCTGAACGCCTAAACCTGTTGAGCATCCTGTTACAATGGCAACCTGACCTGTGAGGTCGAAATAATTTGTCTTCATAAATTCCTATGCCTCCTATTTAATTAGTAAACTATAAATATTGATTATATTATACTATATATTATTTAAATTTGCTGATAAAATTTATTAAATAAAGTACATTTTGTTACTTATTTCCTATACTTATAAATAGCAAGTACTAATTCTGCTTTACAAGGCGATAATATAGTGTTAGACTAGCAATAAAATATTTTTCAAAATTTTTGCAAAAGTTTATATCATGGTATATAATATTTTTATACTTTTCGTATACAACAAAATACAATATTAGGAGCGATGGGGTTTATGAAGGGATTTTTTATTTCTGTACTTAACGGCCTAAAGACTAAGTTAGGGGCGAGTGCCTTAAGCCATACTATTGCAGGCGTCGCAGGATCCAAAGTGGCGATTGCTTCAGCATTAGTTATTACCACAAGTGTGGTGGCTGTAGGTGGCACTGTTGCAGCAATTACAGTAAACAACCAAGCTAGAAAAACAAAAGCAAGTACAAGTGAAGTTGCAGCAGAAATGGATAGCAAGGACTTATTAAATGTTGTATTGCCTTATTCTACAGACGATGCTGATACGACTTTTAATGATGAAGTTTTTGTTTCAAAAGAAGAAATTAATGATGAAGCAATTCTTGATATGATTCAGGATACTTCTCAGCCTGTTAAGATTATTTCTTACGAAGATTTGGAAATCGTAGAAGATGATTCTACTAATAATCAACCAGCAGGTGAGGTTGTTGAACAAACTGCCTCTAATTCTACTAACATTTATGAAACTAGCGGTATTGTAAAAGGTATCGATGTTTCTAAATGGCAGGGAGATATTAACTGGTCACAGGTAGCGGCCTCTGGTGTTAAATTTGCAATTATAAAATGTGCAGGTCGTTCAACATCCGACGAAGGTGGCTTGTATGAGGATTCAAAGTTTGAGAAGAACATTCAGGGCGCTATAGCTAATGGAATACAAGTTGGTGTTTATTTCTTCTCACAGGCTTTAACAGTAGAAGAGGCTTTTGAAGAGGCTTCAATGACTGTGCAGTTAATTAGTAAGTATCAAATTACATATCCGGTTGCCTTTGACTGGGAATCAGCAAGTGGTTATAGAGTATCAGGAAAACTTGGTAGACAACAGTTAACTGACATTTGCAATACCTTTGCTAGTGTAGTTTCAAGCTATGGATATACTCCAATGATTTATTTTAATCGTAATGATTGGAGAAATGCAGTTAATACATCGGAACTTACAAGCAAATATAAGACATGGCTTGCAACATATTTTAGTGATTATTACTATACGTCTACAGCTTGGGATTATGGTAATTCTGTACCTGAGTACCCAGATATTCCGTATGACATTTGGCAATATGGTGTTACGGATACTGTACCAGGAATTAATGGTTGGTGTGATATGGATATTGCTTTCTTTAGTTATGGAAATTATCAGGTACAAGGAATGCAAGATCCTTATATAAGTTTACGAACGGAAAACTTTAGTTTATATGAAGGCTGTGACATTAATGGTAATAGCTTGCCGGCAAATAATGACGGTGGCGATTACGCAGCTTATTTAAGAGAGAATGCAACAGGTAAAAACTGTATCGGATATGATGCTAATCTATCTATGGTAATTACGAATTCTTCTGGAAATGAGGTAGATTACTGGACAGCGATTCATTCTCCTGGACGCTACACAGTTACTTATAGCTTTGTAGATCCTAGGAATGGATATATAACAAAAGCGGCAACTTTAGTCGTCACGACTAAACCTACAGAGCCTGAAACAACGACAGAGAGCCCATCTGAGACCGAAAGTGAAGGTCAGTCTGAAACAGGTAGTGAATCTGGTTCTACGGATGTAGAGACCACTAGTAGCGAGGACGGCAGTACAGAAAGTGGAAGCACAGAAGCAAATAGCACAGAAGCCGGCAGTACAGAGGGCACAAGCACAGAGGGTAATACTAGCGGTTAACATATTAAGCGTTAGTTAAGCAACTAAAGTTCATAAAATTTTGAGGCGGTAAACAAATGAGTTTACCGCCTCTTTTTTTGATTATTATTAGAATTAGTAGTCATCTGATAAAATCACCTTTCTCTTATCAGACATTTCTTGCAGCTGTTCGATGATTACCTCTTTGTTAATGGATTCTAGCTCTTCCGCTTTCTTTATGAGGTAAGCTAACTTTTCATCATTGTTTGTTTCTATATATAAACTTGCTAGGTCATAGTAATTTGACTTAATATCTGTTCCTAGTTCAATTCCTGTTTCTAAATAAATAGCCGCTTTATCCTTAAAACCTAGATTTATTAATTCGTGTCCTATAGTGGATAGATTTTTAATAAGTGTGGTGTAATTGTCATCATAACTTGATAATTCTGTTAAATTAGCGGCTCCGTACTCCATTTTCAAATCAGTATTAGAAATAGAGGAGAGATTAAGTATCTTTTTCTCTCTTAAACTTTCAAGTTCCTCAAATCTTCTCATTAAAGTTTTATTTTCAGATACCGCTAAGTCAAATTGGACATCCCCCTCATTTAATTGTGGAAGATTATTAGGAATTGTTATATAATTTAACTTGCTTATGTCTTGTTTTCGGGTAAGATTCGCTTTTGATTCCTTATCCCAAAAGGCTTTGGTACGCTGTTCTTGTTTATTAGAACCGCGTCTAAGTAAAAAATTAAAGATTACAATCATTACGAAGATGTATGGTAGTAATAATTTCATAAATGTCACCTCGGAGGTAGTATGATAAATTTTAATAATAAGAAAAATAAAAAAATCCTAGTAATTGTCGTAGTAATACTCGTTCTTGCAATGATTATTCCTATGCTTTACTCGTTGATTCCTTAAAAGGTCATCGCATCATTTTTTTTAAGTATAGCATACAAATATATTAACAATCAACGATAAGTGGAGGGAACATGGATTTAGGAAGAATTAAGAGTTCTATTTTTGATAGATCTGTTTTTAAGCTTATAAAAGACCGCCAGAGTAAGGAAATCAAAAGAGCTTACTTAGGTCAGCAAGCAGCAACTAAAAAATTAGATAATGCAAATGTAGTAACAAGTCTTAGCTCTAAGCCAATGGCGGTTTATGACGTGGCCAATAAGTTGGCGGCAAGCGGTGCTAAGCTTGATTATGTAACTGTGAATATAGTAATGGATGCTGCATCTAGAGAGATTAGATTAAAGGAAATCATTAATGATCTTGAGGAGCAGTGCAGACATTTTAATATAACTATTGCCCAGACAGATGTCAGGGTGAGTGCACGAGCGATTAAACCAATAGTGACAGTCTTTGGTTTAGGTCATGCACAAGTAGAAACTGATGATAGTTTAAAACTTACTGAAAGCTATAAACCAAAACCAGAGGATGTAATTGTGGCTATTGGTGTTATAGGACTAAGTGGTATCAGACGTGTGATTAAGGAGAAGGAAGAGGAAATCCTTAAAAGATATACAAGAGACGTTCTTGATAAGGCTCTAGCTAAATTAGAGGAATTAGATACAACTAGTATTTCTGATTTAGTATATAAAGAGTTTAGAAAAGAAGGTATTAAGGGAAATGTATACTCTTTATCTGAGGGTGGCGTTATTGACTGCCTTTGGAATATTGCCGAGAAGAATCACATTGGATTTGAAGTTGATATCAGAAAAATTCCTGTAAGGCAAGAGATAATCGAGATTTGTGAAATGTTTTCTATTAACCCATACGAGATGGAATCCATCGGAAGTTTGTTAGTGACATATTCAGGAAATTGTGGTATAGTAAATATATTAAACGAAAAGAATGTGAAAGCTTTTGAAGTTGGTTGCTTTAAAAGCGATAACAAAAAAATATTAAGAAGCCTTTCAGATGAAAGATTTGTTGAAATGCCAGGACAGGATGAAATTTATAAAGTGATTAATAACTAGATTATCTAGTTTTTAAAGTTATAAGAGAAGGATGTAAATTATGAGAGACAAGATTTTAAATATGCTAGAAAAGAATGGTCGAATTGACATTCATGACATGGCAATTATGTTAGGTTTATCAGATGCAGAGGTTGCAAATGAAATCGCAGACATGGAAAAAGAACATGTTATTTGTGGTTACAATACTTTGATCAACTGGGATAAGACAGATGATGAGAAGGTTACAGCACTTATTGAGGTTAAGGTTACACCTCAAAGAGGCTTAGGTTTTGATAGTATTGCAGAAAGAATCTATAACTACGAAGAAGTAACAAGCGTTTACTTAATGTCAGGTGGTTTTGATTTCACTGTAATTATAGAAGGTAAGTCTATGAAATCGGTGGCACAGTTTGTTCATGCGAAGCTCGCCCCTATGGAATCAATTCTTAGTACTTCAACACATTTTGTATTAAAGAAGTACAAGGATTATGGAACAGTATTTGAGGCAGAGAATAAGGACGAAAGGATGTTAGTGACACCATGAGAAACCCACTTTCAAACAAGATAATGGGCATCCAGCCATCAGGAATTAGAAAGTTCTTTGATATTGTTAGTGAGATGCCGGATGCAATTTCATTAGGCGTAGGCGAGCCTGATTTTGATACTCCTTGGAATGTAAGAGAAGAGGGTATCTATGCATTAGAGAAAGGCAGAACTTTTTACACATCTAATGCAGGTCTTAAGGAACTAAGAATCGAGATTTGTAGCTACCTTAAGAGAAAATATAACTTATTATACGATCCAATTAATGAGACTATGGTCACAGTTGGTGGTAGTGAAGCTATTGATGTGGCACTTAGATGTATGGTGGATCCAGGAGATGAAGTTTTAATTCCACAGCCAAGTTATGTATCATACTTACCTTGTGCTGTTATGGCAGATGCAAAGCCAGTAATTATCAATCTTAAGGCAGAGAATGACTTCAAATTAACTCCTGAAGAGTTAGAGGAAAATATTACTAATAAAACAAAAATTTTAGTTTTACCATTCCCTAATAACCCAACAGGTGCTATAATGAATAGAGATGAATTAGCGAAACTTGTACCATTAATAATTAAACATGACTTATTTGTAATTTCAGATGAGATTTATTCTGAGCTTACATACGGAAAAGAAAGACATGTTTCTATTGCAGAATTCCCTGGAATGAAGGAAAGAACAATAGTTATTAATGGATTTTCAAAGGCTTTTGCCATGACTGGTTGGAGACTTGGCTATGCATGTGGACCAACACCTATTATTAATCAGATGATTAAATTACATCAGTTTGCTATTATGTGTGCGCCTACTAATAGTCAGTTCGCAGCTGTGGAAGCTTTGAAGAATTGTGATGAGGATGTAGACAAGATGGTGGAGGCTTACGATCAGAGACGTAGGTATCTTGTGAATGCATTTAAGGAGATGGGATTGGAATGTTTTGAACCATTTGGGGCGTTCTATATATTTCCTTCAATCAAAAAGTTCGGTATGACATCAGATGAATTTGCAACTAAGCTTCTTATGAAGAAGAAATTAGCAGTAGTGCCAGGTACAGCCTTTGGAGACTGTGGTGAAGGTTTCCTTAGAATATCTTATGCATACTCAATAGACAACTTAAAAGAAGGCTTAGGAAGAATTAAAGAATTTATTTCAGAATTAGAGTCTAAGTAAGTTAGGGTCTGAGCTTGGATGAATGATTTACTTGGATTTATTTTGAAATAAAGAAACAAGAGAATCAAATTAATCCGAAGGAGGATATATATATGGCTGATATTAACGTAGATTACATCAACCCTTTTCTTATGGCAGCAGTAAGCATTTTTAAGGATGCCTGTCAGATGGAGCTTAAGGTAGGAAAACCATATGTAAAGACAACCGAGTTTGAGAGTGATTCAGTTATTATTATGATTGGTGTCACAGGGGAAATGAGAGGTCAGGTGCTTATTGCTCTTACATATCAGAAGGCTTTAACAGTAGCTTCAAAGATGATGATGGGCATGCCAGTATCTGAACTTGATGATATGTCTACAAGTGCGATTTCAGAGCTTGGTAATATGATTATGGGTAATGCAGCAACAATTCTTTCTACAAAAGGTATTGGTATTGATATTACACCACCAACTCTATGTAGAGGTGCAATGAAACTTACTCAGAATTATACAAAGAATATATGTATTCCACTCAGCTATGATAACGATACAGCCATGGAACTTGATATTGCTGTAAAGACAGAATAACTTAGATTTCAATTAGTTTATTTTAAAGCCAAAGTTAGTAAAATAGCTTTGGCTTTTTTGTTATTTGCGAGTATAATTTCATGTGGGAATAAATTTTAAGGAGTTTTTAATGTTAAATATAGTACTACATGAACCAGAAATGCCTGCAAATACAGGAAATATCGGAAGAACTTGCGTGGCTATTGGTGCCCGCTTACATTTAATAGAGCCTCTTGGCTTTATTATCAATGATAAAACTTTAAAAAGAGCCGGTCTTGATTATTGGGACAAGCTTGATGTCACAGTTTATAGAGATTATCAGGATTTTCTAGATAAGAATCCTAACGCTAAGATCTATATGGCAACTACAAAGGCACATAAGACATATACACAGGTAAAGTATGAGGAAGATGCCTATATTATGTTTGGTAAGGAAAGCGCTGGAATTCCAGAGGAAATCTTAGTTGATAATGAGGATACTTGCGTAAGAATTCCAATGTTTGGGGATATTAGATCTTTAAACCTTTCTAATTCAGTTGCTATTGTTGCCTATGAGGCCATGAGACAGCAGGGCTTTACTGATTTAAGTTTAGAGGGCGAACTTCATAGACTTCATTGGAAAGAATAATTGAGGCGGCCTTTAAGTTGTGATACAATTATTTATATATTTAAAAAATGCTTCGGAGGCCGTATGAAACATATTTTTATTGATCTTGAAATGAATAATGTGGCTAAGGAACATAAAGACTTTATTAAAATTAGCAGACAGGAAACCATTGAAATTGGTGCTGTTAAATTAGATGATAAATATGAGCTTGAGGACGAATTCAAAGAATACGTAAAGCCTCAGTATAATACCATTATAGAGCCGAAATTTGTGCATTTAACTGGCATTACTACTGCTGACGTTTCGGGCGCAGATACATTTGCTAATGTACTAAGAAGATTTATAAAGTGGTGTGGTTCCGATTATAAGATTTATTCGTGGAGTGATTGTGACAAGGCTCAATTACTCCACGAAATAAAAGCCAAGGGATTAGTTGAGTTTGACACAGATCCAGGACTTAACTACATGTATGACAACTGGATAGATTATCAGAATGAATTTAAGAAGGAGCTCCATTTAAGCCATATCATGTCTTTATCAAAGGCCGTGGATTTAAGTGGCCTTGCCTTTGAAGGTAAAGCCCATGATGGTTTAATTGATGCTAGAAATACCGCGCTTTTATTTAGAGCTTCGAGAAATTCAGAGGATTATGCGAAGATGCGAAAGGCCTTTACTGAAGCCTTTACACCTACAGTATTTACAATGGCAGATTTAATTGATTTTAGTCAGCTTAAATTTGACGATGAGGATAGCAATTCTCAGACAAACAATTCAATAACGAATAGTAATGAATAATGGCGCAATTTTGTGCCATTATTTTTTTAGCCTTATACTATACACTTGTATTTACCAATCTATTTGCATAAAAACAATTATAGATATATAATAAACTTAGTATTTTGAGAGAATTTAGTAGAATTAAATAGAGGCGATTAGGAGCATTAATATGGGAATCGTGAAGTTTAAAGCAGGTGATGTGATTCATGATGTAGGCGATAGCATTTCCACAATGGAGATTGTAACTAAGGGGAGTATTAAGGTTACGGATTGTAATGAAGGTAATTTCGTCATTAAGGCCGGCAGTATTATTGGCATTGGTGAAGAGATTGCAAAATGCTACAAATTCCGCTACGTAGCCCAAACTGAGGGCAGTTACTATTCTTACAATTACAGCAGTCTAGCAGATGTGGAAAAGGTTTTAGATGCTAACGAAAAGATATTGCCTATCTTAGCAAGAACTGCTATTGATGCGGTTTTACTTTCTGCAAATGTAGTAACTAAGCAGTATGAGAGAGTTAGCACGGAATACACACAGCTTATGGACAATTTAAAAGAATACCCTAAAATCTGTAAGCAGCTAGGGCAGGAGCCAAGAGATTTTACGGATTTGGGAAAGATTGCTGCACTAGCAAAGGAAGTTAATGCTAATAGTTGGCAATATGATTTTATATACGCTCTAGCAAGGCATAAAGAGGAGTTAAACGATAGCTTTTTTAGCCTTGATCCTAAGTTAGCAAAGGGTGTTATCTTAATGGCGGATGAACTTTTAATTAAGTTTTCTCATGAGATGGAGGATTTAAACCTCTATAATGAGGCGCTTGTTAGACATGCTCTAAGTTTTAGACAGGAATTTGTCCTACTTCGTTCTCGATTTGAAGAGAATAAGCGAAACGAGGCCGAGGATATTGAAAATGCACCAGCAATTAAAAATGCCCTAGACACAATCCTTCACTATTCTGGCCTAGATGCTGAGATTGCAGGACGTTTTAAGGCAAATGTAAATAACTATAAAGAAATTGAAAATAAATTCGAATCTTCAGATCACATAAGAAAATTAAGAAAAGACATTGGAAGAGATTATCTTGATTTATATAAGGCTGTGCTTCTAAACAGCTTAATTACCGATATGCCAGTGGAAGCAAGAATGTTTTTATACTTTGGCTTTGTGGACGAAGACTTAGCAGGAGAGGATAATACAAAGACTCTTTATAAATTTGCTAAGCTTTGGGAAGCAGATGAGAAGGGCAAGTATTTAACCGCCTATGACTGGCTTGTAAAGGTATATAACGGAGAAGTGCCACCTTCAAGAAACGACTTTGATTTGGACTTTGAAGGGGACTTAAAAGAGAAAAAGAGAAGCGGAGATATTGATGAGAAGGAGTATAACAGGCTTTTAACTAACAATGAGGCAAAGTTAGACTTTGAGATTAGAAATATGTTTGCTTCTGGTAATAGAGTAACTTACGGAAGAGTTACAACTTATATTCCTATTTTTGATAAGGCAAATATAATAAAGCCCCTAGATTTAGCCTATGTGGACGTGGCTACAATTACTAAGGCAATAAATAAGGTTAGGGAGACGGATTATAGCGTCTTTTATAGGGAAAGAGTATATGCCAATGCAGACCTTGGCATAACTAAATTCTTTGTGGACCAAGAGATTATTCCTTATATAATACTTATGCCAAACCTAGGCAGCAGAGGTTTTTTGTGGCAGGACATTGAAGGCAGGAAAAGGGATACTCCTGGCAGAATGTTAATATCCATCTTTCATATGGTGGATTTAGAGGATACAGTTTTAAAACTTTGTGGAGAATTTAGATGGGAACTATGTAAAACCGTTCAGGGCGTTTATTGGAATAACGTTCAGGACCCATCGCTTACTTCAGAGTATTGTGACTATCTTCAGTTTTATAAAAAGAATTCTAGCCTTTCCTCTGACCATAAGGAGAAGGTTAGAACTGCCCTTAAAAAACATAATAATAATTACCGAGAGGTTTTTATAGCAGACTATCTTTCTTATATGAAGTATGAAAGAAATGGCTCTCTAAGATTAAATAAGGTGGCAAGAGGCATAATTGCCAACTATTGCACATTTTCAAAGGAAATAAGAACGGGCCTAATGTCGAACCCTCAATATGCAGAGAGCATGAAGAGGTTTGTAATTGCACATAAAGATAAAGTAAGTCAGGTAGATAACCTTATTAGAAAACTAGATTCTAAGGGGCTTGAGATACCGACGGAGGTTTATGAACAAAGAGATTATCTAAACTTTTAAGAATGTAAAGGAGACTGATTTATGAAATTAGCCATTGTAGGTAACGGAAAAATTGTAACGGAGTGCTTATTTGCATTGCAGGATGTACCAGAGGTAGAGGTGGTTTCCATCTGGGGACGACCAACTAGTCTTGATAGAACTAAGTCTTTAGCAGATGACTATGGAATTATGGAGGTCTACACAGACTATGAGAAGATGCTTACTGAGACAAATGCAGACACAGTCTATATTGGTATCATTAATAGCATGCATTACGACTACGCTAAGCTTGCCTTAATTGCTGGTAAAAATGTAATTATGGAAAAGCCATTTACAGCTACCGCAGAGCAGGCAAAGGATTTAGCTTCCATTGCCCTAGATCATCATTTATTTATCTTTGAGGCAATGACAGTATTCCACAATGAGACTTACGACAAGGCAGTGGAGACACTTCCTTGGCTTGGAAGAATCAGAATGGTTCAGTGTAACTTTTCACAGTATTCTTCAAGATATCAAAAATATAAGGAAGGCTATCCAGCACCATCCTTTACACTTGAGGCTTACGGTGGCGCACTAATGGACATTAATGTTTATAACATTAATTTTGTTGTTGGTTTATTTGGCCAGCCAGAAGATGTCTTATATGTAGCTAATAAGGGCTTTAACGGCATTGATGTGTCCGGTACACTTTTACTAGTTTATAAGGATTTTGTGGCTGAACTTGTAGCATGTAAGGATTCAGACAGCGAATCATTTCTTATGGTTCAAGGTGAGGAGGGATATTTCAAGGTTCCGGATAAAGCAAATACTTTAGGTGGTCTAGACATTTTCATAGGACATGGGGAAAATATCGCGAAGGAAGAGTTTAGACCTAAGCCAGTTCATCACAGAATGGTTCAGGAATTTAAAGACTTTATTAAGGCAATTGAAGAGGATGACTACGATAAGGTTAATAAGTCTTTATCCCATTCTATTTCAGTTTGCGACATTTTAGAGCGTGCGGCTGAGTCTGCAGGCTTAAGATATGGGGATTAAGTATAAGTAAAAATGTATTGGTGGATGAGTAGGGAAAGATAGAAGCGTGAAAGTGTGATAATTATGGAGAGAGTAAAAAGAACACATGCGCTATTAGGGATAGCTATTTTTCTTCTTGTTAGTATTTCTGGAGCTACTAGAGTTTATGCAACAGAGACAACAAATATTCAAGAATCAAGCTCAACTACAGAGGAAACAGGAAGTAAAAATAATGACAAAATCAATATTAATGGCGTTTGGTACAACTCATTTGCTGAGTTTTATGAAGCTAGTGGATACATTTATATTGAGAAAAGCGATTTAATCAATGTACTAAAGAATCAATATGCAAATGGCGGAACGGTTAATGAAAGCTATTTTTATGTGGATAGCGCGGGGGAAAATTTAGTTCCATATCTAATTAATAGGTCTGGACTTTACAGCTCTTTTGCTAGTATTGCATATAAGTACACAATTAGAACAACAGCCGGAAATGCAACGGTTGGCGGCTATCAGGTTATGTGCTTTGAGACTGACACCACAACTCAAATGTATCTAACAGATAGCGAAAGAAGCGCCGTTGACGAGAAGGCTAATGCGATTCTATCAAGCTGTAGAGCGGGTTCTAATACTGAGACTGTTAAAAATGTATTTAACTGGTTTAAGAATAATGTTAGTTATGATTATTCTTGCACTAGGGGAAATGCCTATGATGCCTTGATTACAAATAACTGCGTCTGTGCAGGTTATGCATCGGCTTTCCAGTATATTATGGAAAAAGCGGGTATTCCTTGCTACTTTGTAACAGGTCTTACAAATACAGGAGTTGGTCATGCTTGGAATGCAGTTTATGTAAATAATAGCTGGTATTATGTGGATTGTACCTATGGTGCCGGTTATAAGAGTGATAGTTGGTTGTTATTTGGAACTAATATGTTATCAGATATTTACGGAATTGGCATTTCTTCAAATAGTTACGACTCAGCTCATGCAGGAACTGCAGCAGATGTAGAAGCAGCAGAGAACAAGTTTTATTCAGGACATTTAGGAGGTGTGACTACAACTAGTTCCATGGCAACTATTGTGCTTGGTAGTGATACAAATGCTAGCACCATTTCAGACACCACAACTGGAAATGTGGCAGCAGACCAGGAAACAGTAGCTACTGAGGCAGAGCTTGTAGTAACTAATGATGCAAGTGATGAAAAGTTATTAGCACAGGAAGAAAGGCTTGAATTAGAGCTAAATGATAGTTTGGTAGACCTTAAGTATAAAAGTGGCAATGCAACTACAGCTAAGGGAAAGTATGCCAAGGAAAAAAGTGCTAGCTATAACAAGCAGGCAGCAGTATCTGCCCTTATAGGTCTTTTAATATGTCTTGCATTAGGAATTGGACTGATAATCAAAAGAATTACTCAAGATAAGCTTTTCTTTAAGAGATTAAGATATAAAAGAATCTATAAGGAAAAGTAGATGTAACTAATGTAGAGGTAATAAATTTTAGCTAATTAGATAAAGGAATAATCCCATGCTAGCCATTGCTAACATGGGATCTTTTTAAGTCCTTTTTTTAAAATGTGCATTGAATCTTCATGTATTTCTCTAACGGTTCTTGTAATGATCTTAGAAATTGTAATCATTACATCGATTTCATCTTGGTTCCAAAGGCGTTTTTCCTTTGAATTAGCCCCTAGAAATCCTATAACCCTATCTTTATCATCAAAGATAAGAACCTGTAAAAATGAGGATGTATGCTTCTTTAAAAATTCTGTTCTAAGAGGCTCATTAATCTTTTTGACATCTGAGCAAAAGAAGATACATTTTTCATCGAAATTCTTAACAAAGTCTTTCTTGCTTAAAGAAAAATCTGTCTCCACTGTCATGCCTCGACTAGTATCTCTTGAATAGCAGTAGGAAGTAAGTAATCCCTTGCCATCTGGATAAAAGCAGTTAGCATAAGCACAGTCGGTTTTAAAGAAATTAACAATAAGTCTTGAAGTCTCCTCAATCTTATATTTAGGATCAATACTTTTATTGTTGATTTCTGTAATTGCTGTAATAAGAGGCAAGTAGTTAGTTGTTGAACTAGTTCTTGTCTCAGTATTAGTAAAAGCATCTCTATTATCTCTGTTATCGTAGAGATAATTAATGTTTGTTATGTCCATATACTTATGGGCTTCCATGCTTGTGTCATAAATCTTATAGGTATTCTTGCCGGAATTCTTAGCAGCATAAGCTGCCACATCCGCATGGTTATATAGCTTTTGAAATGGCATTGGCTCTGTTGTAATAGCAATGCCGGCACTAGCTGATATTCCAAAGCGGTTGCCACCATATAGCAATACATTTTTAATAAAGCTATTAACACTAGCAATCAATTCTATAATGTTAGTCATAGAATGACAACAGACTAAAAACTCGTCTCCGCCAATTCGAGAAATAAGGCTATTCTTATTAAAACTATCTGTTAAAATCTGGGAAATGTCACGTAAGACCTCATCCCCCACTAAGTGTCCGTGCGTATCATTGACTAATTTGAAATTGTCTAGATCAATCATAATTAAGGCTGTGATTGAATCCTTAGATGTATTAGCTAAAATGTCATCTAATTGCTTCTCAATTCCTGACCTGTTATAAAGGCCTGTAAGTGAGTCAGCATCTGCTCTCATTATGAATTCAATGTTGCGGCAAAAGCCTAAAATTTCATTATTCTCTTGTAAATAAAATGTCTTTACGCAAAATGTCTCGTATTTGTCCTCATGTGTAAGTAGCGATAAATTTTGTGATACTATATGCCTCTGGCTACAAGTGTCCTTTAAAAGTTTTTCAAAACCCTCTTTTGAATCTCCCTCTACCAATGGATTAGTACTTATGGTCTCTACAAAATGCTCGTAGTGTCGCTTTGCGTGAAGTCTATTATTGTAATTACCAGTAAATTCTAAGGTATCATTCGCTAAATCATAGATGAACAGTGAGTTTGCTGACATCCTTGCTAGAACTTCGAACTTATCCATAAACTAAACCTCTTTAATTGTTTCATCAACTGTATGCAATTTTACAATGAAAAAAATTTTACGTCAAATAGTAAATATAGATTGTGTATAATATTTCTGTCTCTTTTAGGCTATATGTGTGGGGATTTTGACTTGTGTTTTTTATAAAAACAATATAATAAAAATTAAGAATTAAATATAAGCTGATTTAGGGCAATAAAAAAACAAGCTGCTTACGTCCGCACTGTAAGTAACTTGCTTTTTTATTTAATGTTTAAATGAGGGGGAGGATTAGCTTATCTAATAAGCTAATCGTTGTAAGATGGTTTAAAAATGTGAGGGGGGAGGTAAACCATCTTACCAAAAAATAAATTTTTTTATGAAAAAGATTTATATAGGAAAGTTCACGTTGTTAGAAGACGAAAATGAGGGGGGAGTGTGTCTTCTAACCTCTCCTAATTAATCACTAAGTCAAGCGCTTGCTTAACTTATGCTTATATAATAATGTCCTAATGTGACGACTTTTTGTATTAAATCGTAACATTCTGTGAAAAATATAAAGAGAAAAGAAATTTCCAATAGTAAAAATAGTCTAGTAATTTAATACTTTCGTATTAGTTTTTGTGGAATAAAAACTAAAAAAATAGGACTTGCGAACTATTTTTTAAAAGCCTATCCTTTATTAGGGTGATGAATATTTATAAATATAGGGATAATATATATTCATAATCGAAACAGGATAGGCGTGAATAAAAGATGGAGTGGGAATCCATCTGAAATTGAAGAAAAGAGTTTAGAAACAATGGTATCGTTGTAGTTTTAGGGAGGTTAACGATATGGGTAGAGATGAACAGGCACAGGTAAATTGGAGAGTAGAAGACATTAAGAAGATGTTATATGAACTTAGAATTCCAGCTACAGAAAGCAATATTGATAAGGCATATAACACGGTTCTTAAACATAGAAAGCTTATACAAGCAAGAATTAAGGAGAAGAATTTTAGCGCATGAATCGTGCAACAAAGATAGTACAAACAAGTATAATTGGAATAATAGTTAATGTCATTTTAGCAGCAATCAAGGCAGTTATTGGAACAATGGTTAATTCAATTGCCATCACACTAGATGCAGTGAATAACCTATCAGATGCCCTATCTTCGGTTATAACAATTATTGGCACTAAGTTATCACAGAAAGCTGAAGACAAGAAACATCCTATGGGTTACGGAAGAGTGGAGTATTTAAGCACTACCGTAATTAGCGTAATTGTTTTATATGCAGGCGTGACATCTTTAGTAGAAGCTGTTAAAAAGATCATTGAACCACAGGCAGCCGATTACTCAGTAGTTTCCTTAGTCATAGTGGCAATTGCTGTAGTAGTTAAGATATTGTTAGGTCTTTATTTTAAGGGGGTCGGTAGCAAAGAGAAATCTGATGCCTTAATAGCATCAGGACAAGATGCCTTATTTGACGGGGTTATATCTACAGCAACACTTATTGCTGGAATTTTGTATTTAACAACAAATATAGGTATCGAGAGTTACCTTGCAGGAGTTATCTCTATTGTAATTGTTAAGTCTGGTATAGAAATGCTTAGTGATACAATCAGTAAGATTCTAGGTGAAAGGATAGAATCTGAAATTTCAAAAGAGATTAAAAGATGCGTAGCCACTGTCGACGGGGTGCAAGGCGCCTACGATTTAGTGCTTCATAATTACGGACCTGATAGAACCGTTGGCTCTATTCACATAGAAGTAGACGACAAGCTAACAGCAAGTGAAATTGATGAGATAACAAGAAAAATTGAAAGAAAGGTATACAAAGAGTTTAATGTAAATATCGTTGGGGTTGGTATTTACGCCGTAAACACAGGCGACGATGAGGCAGCTATGATAAGAGCTGATGTAAACCGCATCGTAACAGCCTTTGAATACGTAATTCAGATGCATGGATTTTACATCAAAATGGATGATTTATATATGCAATTCGATGTAATTGTTGATTTTGCTGCACCAAGTATGAAGGAGGTTTACCACGAGGTAATCAGTGCAGTACAGGAACATTATCCAGACTATAAATTACAGGTAATATTAGATAGAGATATTTCAGATTAGGTAATATTTAAGCCTTGATAAGTGGCTGCTTATCAAGGCTTTTTTTATGAAAATGCATTAAGACCGCTAAAACTACTCTTTAATAGCTTCCTCGTATTCCTTTAATACAGTGCCAATTTCCTCGCTTATTTCCTTACTTAGCTCTTCAAACTTACTAAGTTTAATTTCCTCTTCAAGGACTTCTTTTTCTATTTTCAAAAATAAGCTAATGCCCACATTGATTCTATAGGGCCTCTTTGCTCTGTTATTATTAATATCTCTAACCACAATCTTAACTCTAGCAAGCTTCCTCTCAAGGATTGGTATTACAATATAGAGCATTCTATCATCCTCAATAGTTAGATTACCAAGAGTAACGCCAGTATTTGTCTCTACTTGAAGGCGGTTATTCTTTAGCTTAGATGGATATAAATTATCGCCCAGTCTAAGGGAGTAGAGACGCTTATAATAATCATCCACCCCAACAGTAGCTAGATTTGCCTTAATCTCATAGATTCTATCCCCGTTCTCATCCTTTTGATTTGCCTTTAAAATCTTTCTTAAAGAAAAGATGGGATTCACATAGTCCTTAGCTAAGAGGTGGAAAAGTCTCATTCTAAAGAAATTCCTTGTGGATTCAAGATTAATATCCTCATTAAGCCTGTCTCCAACAGCAAGCTCTACATCCTTTAGTAAACTGTCAGATTCAAGAATAATAGAGTGAATAAAGCACTCAAAGTCCTCTTTATCAGGTTCCCATAAAAATTTTCCTCTAGCAAGCTTAATAAAGCCATCAGTTCTAATGACGCTATCCTTTGGAGATTCGAAAATGTCACGACTAGTGTAGGCATTATTAATAGTCTTGCCTCTAAAGTGGTGGCTTTCATCCTTTTTCTCATCCGCTTCACTGTAGTAGTCATATTCATAGAAGTTAGAAAAGTCCTTATCAGTAGAATAAGTCTTTCTAGCCCCAGAATTAGCACCGTAGCCCCTAGTTCCCCTTGGATGCTTTTTTTTATCCTTCTTTATAAGATCAAAAGCCTCATTTATTAACTGAGCCTTCTTAATGGAAGCCTCATCATTATCAGAGGAGTCTGGATGATGCTTAAAAATCAGCTCGCGGTATTTAGTTTTTATAACCTTGTTAGTATCATTTTCACTAACACCTAGTAATTTATAGGCCTCGTTTAAGTTCATAGCACTCCTTCTAAATTTACTCAATTTATCAGATGAATCTCAAAAATTCACCCCTAACAAGCCTATCTTATCAAAAAATCCTTTTCTAAACAATTGCCCTAAACAATTGCCCTTTCACTTTACGAAATTGGATATTTAATATATTATAATAAAAGAGTGATGTTTCGTGAAATTTATATTTGAAAGGGATAGTATAATGGTAACTTACGAATTAGAAATAGAGGGTAGAGAACTTTATATTGCAGATTGTAATAACGAGTTAAATAGCGGCCCCTTCGTGTTCTGGCCCCTTGACCCTGTGGAGGATGAGTCTTGGGAAAATGTAGCAAATCTCGTACATGAAATGACACCGGATAAGGAATTCACCCTTATAGGTTTTAAAGTAAATGCTTGGGACTATGAAATGAGCCCTTGGCCTGCCGAAGTTTTCAAAGGAAGAAAGTTTGAAGGAGGGGGAGAGTCTGTTCTTGAATGGTTGGTAAATAGCTGCATTCCAGAATTAGAGAAGAAGTTAAATGTGGCCTATATCTTAAGCGAGGCTTGGAGTATGACCGAGGATAATCCTAAAGAACAAGAAGAGTGGTATAGGGATTACTATATTGCTGGCTATTCCCTTGCGGGTCTTTTTAGCCTTTGGACTTATTTTGAATCCTGCGTATTTAGCGGGGTTGCCTCAGCTTCTGGTTCTCTTTGGTATCCGGGCTTTATTGAGTATGCTAGTAAACATGAGCTAATTGATGATACTAAGATATATCTAAGTCTAGGTAATAAAGAAGAAAAGTCAAAGAATAGGTTAATGGCAAGTGTTGGCGATATTACAAGACAGTTATCAGTTCTTTTTAACCATGCCGCAAAAGAGGGAACGCTACTAGATTTTAAGTATGAAATAGAAGAAGGCAACCACTTTAATAACCCACAATTGAGGTTAGCTAAAGGGATTGCCTGGTTGTTAGATTCTAACGTTAAGTTTTAGATATTGGAAAATGTTTTTAAGCCTCTTGGCTTAATCTTGCATTATTTATACGCACCGCTGACATTAATCTAATAATTGCCACAACTAGTGCAAGTATTAGGAATGCAACTCCTGCCATAAAGTAAGCTTCCTCTGCATCTGTGTATCTACCGGAAATGCTTACAATACCTTCTATTAAACAGCCTGATACAATCAAGGCTAGACCAGAGTTCCACATGTTAAAGGAACTGCGGGGTCTGTAGTTGTTTTTGTGGCAAACAAGTAAAATTGTTACTTCTATCAGTCCGCCAATTAAGGACACTAAGAACATGTAGCGCATGTAGTAAGAATCCTGTCCATAGCTAAAGGATATGTATATTTTATAAAAGGCAATTAAAAATAGGCTTATTAAGACATATCCAATAAGGGAATTTCTAATGTGCTTTATATTGTTATTTCTATCAATATCCGATGTAAACAATGTCACTCACCGCCCTTTCTTTTATAGTTTTTCCATTGGTTGTAGGCTTGTTTACAACTTCACCAAGAAAATACATTGTAGATGATCCGCCACCATCTAAATTGTAAGCCGTTGTACAACCGTAGTCTTGCATAATAGTTGCAAGCTCATATAAACTAAGTCCTTCGCTTTCAGAAGTTCTTCCATCAGAAACTACTAAAATATAATGACATTCATCGATTATACCTATAGCAGTTCGTGGATTTGAAGTCATGGACTGATCCACTTCCGTTGTTGTGCTGACTTGTATTTCACTATCCTCTACTAAACTAGGGCCAAAGGCGAAAAGCTGTACTACACCGGAGTCAACTAATTCCTGGGCGCTAATTTCATTTTCATAAATAATTCCAAAGCTACCGTCTTTGTAAATGACCAAATCACCGTTCTCATAGTCATCTCTTACGCTGCTTCGATAAACTGTACCGTTCTTAATAACGTAACCAGTTTTGTTGGCACCATAGTAATCACCATTGATGGCCAAAATTGCATTAACGGACTCGGCAGTGTCAGAAGTTGTGGCTGTGACATTGGTGCCGTAGGCGTTATTTGCTAGGGCTGTCTGTAGGTATTCTGGTGAGGAAACCTCTACGTCTGCAACATAAATTGTGGTATCGTACTTCTCAATAGTAGTAATAGTTACCTTGATGTTGTCGTCCTCATAACTTGTGCTTGTAGTTGTAACGTTACCCGTATTTGACGTTTCAGTAGAAGCACTTGAACTAGTAGTCGAGCTGGTATCTGAATTGTCGCTCGTATCAGTAGCTGCCGAAATGTAATGAGGTATTACAAATACATCAAGTAATGAATAAGTTGTGCATGCAATAAGTACTATTGAAAATATAATTGCATAAACGTAAGGTTTTGTAAAAAAACGTATTATCGCATTTTTCTTCATATAACCTCTTTTCTTTAATAATTATCCTCTAGTGTTTTAGTAATTCCTTGGTGTGATGTTACTATATCTTTTATTTGTGAAAAAATTTTGTTTAATCCGTGATAAAAGGATTAACTTTTGTTGGTCTGCCGCCGATAAATAATGTATAGTATAAGTAGAAGGATACGTGCGCCGTTTTGACAAAGTTTGAGGCATGTCAAATTGGCAAACTGAATAAGAGGTGCTTTTATGAGGATTAATTTTGATTTGATTAAGGAAAAATGTAGAAGTCTCCCGGTATTTATTGCACTAATAACAGGAGCCGTTACATTTGCAGCCATATTAATAATTGTAGGAGTTAGTAAAAATGCGTCAAAAGATGCAGGCAGCGACGTTAGCCTAGAGGACACTTATCTTAAGGATGCTAACAGTAGTTATCACCATAAGACTTGGGGAGATGTAGCAGGGGATACAGATAGTGCAAGCTCTCAGGCAGCAAGCGAAGTGGTTACAAATTCAGATTCAAATACAGGAAGTTCGGATTTAACTAATTCGGACTCTAGTTCTGCGTCAAGTTCTGGGGATACAGGAAACACAGCTAATAGCGGAAGCGGAAGTTCTGCTGGCACAGGAAGTAGCGGAAGTTCTAGCTCTGGTGGTAGTGGCTCAAGTGGCTCTGGCAACAGTGGCAGTACAGGAGGCAACAGCGCAGCTAGTAGCGGTTCAACAGGCGCATCATCTACAAACTATTCAGATACAGGAGCAGCCACAAGTAATGCAGTGCCTTCCTATAATGATGGAAGTTCTGCTAGTATAGCCGGTTCAAGTTCTGCTGCAGGATATGCCATTAATGCAGGCTTTCAGCAACTTTATAGCAATGGCTCACCGGTTACTAACATCTATTATTACGAGGAAAATTCAGTCTATTGCGGACAGATTGTTACATATAGTAATTACACAATCATTTACTTGATTTCAAGAACCTCAAATTTTGATGCAAGTGTGAAAAATGTATTGTCAAATCTAGTGGGAAGTTATGCAGATACTGTATGGCAAAAGTTTATTACGGCTAGAGTTTCCCAGTCTTTTTACATCGGAGAAGATAACCGTTTAGTGCGCATAGTAGTGCCTAATGTTGATGGCCATTACCAAATTGTAATATACAATTAATTTAAAATGTGTTATAGTATTAGCGAATATAAATTTTTTTGAGGTGAATGGTTTTGCTTAACGAAAATAAAGTTAAAATGATGACTAAGATGGCTATTTACGAGAAAAATGAAGGTAAGGACATGGTAAAAACTGCGAAATACTATAAGAGTGATTATGTAGCTCTTGGAGTGTTAAAGAGTTTAATTACTACTACTTTAGCTTTTATTATGATAATGATTTTATATGCATTTTGTAATGCGGAAGGCATAGTAGCCAACATCAATGATTTAGATTATGTAGCACTTGGAAAAAAGGTAGCGGCTTATTATATAGGACTTATAGTTGCTTTTTCTATTATTTCCGGCTTTGTTTATAGCTACAAGTATGAAAAGTCTAGAAAGGGTCTTAAGAAGTATTTTTCAAGACTTAACAAGCTAGACAGATTTTACAATGGACAGAAAAAGAAAAAGTAAACTAGGAGGAATATATGGCTTTTTTGTTAGAATTAAAGGATAGATTTAAAAAGTTCTATAATAAGTATGATACTTATTTTGTACCAGCAGTTAAGTTTTTAGTTGCCCTTGTGGCATTCATGATTTTAAATGTAAGTATTGGCGAGAGCTCAAAGCTTGGTAACCCAGTATTTGCTTTTGTGGCAGCAGTTATTTGTGCCTTCATTCCAAATGGAGGAACAATTCTTCTTTTATCAGTATTTATGTTAGTTCATTTATATTCGATATCAGCAGAGTTTGCATTAATTGCTCTTTGCGTAATTATCATTATGTATCTTTTATACTTTAGATTTACTCCAAAGTCAGGATACATTGTAATCATTACAGCAGTTCTTTGTATGTTAAAGCTTCCATATTTAGCTATTGTTTCAATTGGCTTATTATCAAGCTGGTTAGCATGCATTCCAGTTTCTTTTGGTGTAATTATTTACTATATCATTAGAACAGCAAGTCAGTATGAATCAGCTATTTCAGATGCTTCATTAACTGATTCTGTAGAACAGATTTCATACCTTAGCCAGAGCTTATTTGGTGATAAGGGTATGGTAACATTACTTGTAGCCTTTACTGCTACAATCATTGTGGTTTATGTAATTAGAAGACTTAAGATTGATAATTCATGGGTTTATGCAATTGCATTTGCTAGTGCAGTAGAATTTATTATTCTTGTTGTTGGCCAGATTGCTTTAAATGCTAAGCTTAATATCGTCTTAATTGTTATTGGTGTTTTACTTGGTGTGGTTGTTGCCTACATTTGTAAGATCGTATTCTTTGCTCTTGACTATAAGAGAACAGAGTATGTTCAGTATGAAGATGATGAATATTACTACTATGTTAAGGCAGTGCCAAAGATTAATGTTTCAGCAACAGATTTTAAGATTAAGACAATCGATGCTAAAAGAACTAAGGAAACAACTAATTTAGAGGATATAAGATCTCAGATGAAATCTAGTCAGAAACTAAATCAGGATGAAGATGATATCTCTATCTATGATGATAATGAAAGATAAATTGTAATTGATTCATGAATAACAAAGCGTGGTAACATGCTTTGTTATTCCTATATTTAGATAAAATTAGATTGGGGTGAATAAGATGTCTTTAGAAAAATATTTGTCGAGTCTCTACATACCAAGAATATCTTGGTCAGACATAATTGAGATTATAATTATTGCTTTCGTAATTTATAACGTATTAGTTTGGATTAAGAATACAAAGGCCTGGGCATTACTTAAAGGCATCATCATAGTAGTCGTATTTGCTCTATTTGCTTACGTACTTAATCTTAAAACCATTTTATGGATTGCAAGTAAGACTATTAGCGTTGGCATTATCGCCCTGGTAATTATTTTCCAGCCAGAATTAAGAAGAGCACTAGAACAGCTTGGTAGAAAGAGAATTGTTACTAGCTTCATTAATTTTGGTGAGAGAACTAAGAATGAAAGATTTAGCTCAGATACAGTGAATGCTATTGTTAGAGCTTGTTACGAGATGGGCGCAGTTTACACAGGTGCTTTAATTGTAATTGAGCAGGATATGATACTTGATGAATATGAAAGAACTGGTATTGAAGTTGACGGTATTGTTACAAGCCAGTTACTTATAAACATTTTCGAACATAATACGCCTCTTCACGATGGTGCAGTAATTGTGAGAGGGGACAGAGTTGTGGCAGCTACTTGTTATTTGCCACTTTCTGATAGTACTAATATTAATAAAGCTTTGGGAACTAGACATAGAGCTGGTCTTGGTATAAGCGAGGTTACAGACTGTATTACCTTAATTGTTTCTGAGGAGACAGGTAAGGTATCAGTGGCTGTAGGTGGCGAGCTTATTCATGATATTGATGAAGACTCTTTAAGAAATAAGTTAGAGTATACAAGAAATAGAAATATGGACGTAAAATCATTCAGACTATGGAGAGGAAGGCTAAGGAATGAAGGAAAAGATATTTAAGAATTTCACATTAAAAATCCTTTCTATAATCGTTGCTTTGATTCTCTGGACGGTTATAGTAAATATTTATGATCCAAGTACTAGCTACACCTTCAGTAATGTAACGGTTACACTTTTAAATACTGAGAACCTTACTGATAAGAACTACTCTTATGAAGTGGTTGAGGGCAGTAAGATTTCCGTTAGCGTTAGTGGCCCAAAGAGCATTATTACTGATATTACAGCTAGTGATATCGTTGCGACAGCAGATCTTAGTAATGTAACTGCATATTCTGATTATGTGGATATTAAGGTGTCTGTTGTAAAGGATGGCAATGTAGTGGAGGGCGTTGAGGCAACTCCAAAGACTACAGCTATTAAATTAAGTATTGAGAATAGAACTACTACTACATTTACATTGGAATCCCAGACTACAGGTAATTTAGCTTCTGGTTACGCTTTGTCAAATGTAACACTTAGCCCTACTTCAGTAGATGTTACAGGGGCTTCTTCAGTAATTGAGTCCATTGCTCACGCAGTGGTATCAATTGATTTAACAGATGTAAGCTCTAATTTGACAGGAGATTCTGCCATAACACTTTATGATGAGGATTACAATGTAGTAACAGATGATACTATAGAATTATCACAGGCTAGCGCAAGTTATTCGGCAGAGATTGGTAAGACAAAGGTTGTGCCAATTAAAGTGGAGACCACGGGAACTCCCGCAACGGGATACATTTTAGTAGGTGTAACTCAAAACCAGTCGGAGGCAACTATTGTCGGTTCTAGCGAAGATATTGAAGGTGTGGATGCAATTGTGATTCCTTCTGCTAATCTTAATATAGAAGGTTTCTCAAATAATAGAGAATATAAGTTTAACCTATCGAATTATGTAAGCAATGATGTTACAATAATATCAGATGGAACACTTATAGTTACTGTGGATATTGAGCCACAGGAATCAAAAGTAATTACAATGGATAAGTCAGCTATCGTGGTGAAAGGTTTATCTGATGACCTTAGTTTAACTTATAGTGATTCAGGCACATTTGACATAACCATAACTGGGGCAAGCGAGGTGCTAAATAGCGTGTCAGCTTCCAATATTGCTATGTCGATTGATCTTTCAGGATATCAAGAGGGTACATATAGTGTGGCAGTGACTATAACTTTGCCGACAGGTTGTAGCCTGCAGGGCTCTTATACCGTATCCGTTAGTTTGAAATCAGATACAGAGGCAACCACAGCAAGCGGCTAGATATATTTGGAGGGAATGATGGTTGAGAAGGATATTGTGATAACGAGTAAGTTAGGAATTCATCTACGCCCAGCAGGAGCAATGAGCGATGAAGCAATGAAGTATGAATCACATATCACATTTGAATATGGAGAGTATAAAAGAAGAGCGAATGCTAAAAGCATCATATCTGTTCTTGCATCAGGAGTTAATAGCGGTGACGTTATAAAACTTAGAGCTGAGGGTGAGGATGAAGAGGAAGCATTGGAAAATGTTACAAATGCTTTCGTGAAATCAATGAATGAGAATTGATAAAAATTTAATAATGGGGTATAATCGTTTTTGAGTCAGAGCCTTGGCTGAAAATGGTTATACCCTTTTTTAGTTGAGGTTAACGATATAAAAGACGACTTGGGTGTCTTATTATATTGTTCCCTGCTAGGCAGGGTAAGAGGGAAATAAATATAAAAAAAGAAAGAGGTATAAGTTAATGAGTTATTTAGAGACTTATAAGGAATGGCTCACTAATGACTATTTTAGTGACGAAGCAAAGGCCGAATTAAAGGCTATTGAAGGAGACGAGAAAGAAATCGAAGACAGATTCTATAGAGACTTAGAGTTTGGTACAGGTGGTCTTCGAGGAGTAATTGGTATTGGTACTAACAGAATGAACATTTACGTTGTTAGTAAGGCTACCCAAGGACTTGCTAATTTCATTTTAAAGGAAGGAACACAGGACAAGGGCGTTGCTATTTCTCATGATAACAGAAGAATGTCTAGAGAATTTGCAGAAGCTACAGCTCTTTGCCTTGCAGCTAATGGCATTAAGGCATATATTTATCCATCACTTCGTCCTACACCAATGCTTTCATTTGCAGTAAGAGAACTTGGTTGTACAGCAGGTGTAATGGTAACAGCTTCTCATAACCCACCAGAATACAATGGTTATAAGGTATACTGGGAAGACGGTGCTCAGATTACAGCACCTAAGGATAAGCAGATCATTGAAGAAGTTAATGCTATCAATGATTGGTCAACAGTAAAGACAATGCCTAAGGATGAAGCTGAAGCACTTGGTCTTTACAATACAATTGGTTACGATATTGATGAGAAGTACTATGCAGCACTTAAGACACAGTGCATCAACGGTGACATCATTAAGAGCGTAGCTGATGATATTAAGATTGTTTACTCACCATTTAATGGTACAGGTTCTATTCCAGTAAGAAGAATCTTAAAGGACTTAGGATTTAAGCATGTTTATGTTGTAGAAGAGCAGAAGGATCCAGATCCTAACTTCACAACACTTGAATATCCAAACCCAGAAGATCCTAAGGCTTTCACATATGCATTAAAGCTTGCTAAGGAAGTTGATGCTGATATCATTCTTGCAACAGATCCAGATGCTGATAGACTTGGTATTTACGCTAAGGATACAAAGACTGGCGAATATATGGCATTTACAGGTAATATGTCAGCTATGATTATTGCTGAATACTTACTTTCAGTTCGTAAGGAAAAGGGAATGCTTCATGACAATGGCGCATTAGTTACAACAATTGTTTCAACTAATATGGCAGCTCCAGTAGCTAAGGAATATAACTTAGAGCTTATTGAAGTATTAACAGGATTTAAGTTCATTGGTGAACAGATTAAGTTCTTTGAGCAGAACAACAACAGCCACTTCTATGAATTCGGTTTCGAAGAGTCATATGGTTGCCTTGTTGGTACACATGCTAGAGATAAGGACGCTATCGTTGCTGTTATGTCACTTGCTGAAGCAGCAGCTTACTATAAGTCAAAGGGTATCACTCTTTGGGATCAGATGATGAACATCTTTAACAAGTACGGTTACTTCAAGGAAGGCCAGAAGGCTATTACTATGAAGGGTGCTACAGGTGCTGAGAAGATTCAGGAATTAATGAATAGCTTAAGAAGCAACCCTCCTAAGAAGTTTGGTGCTTGGGATGTTAAGGAATTTAGAGATTATAAGATCGATGAGAAGACAGATATTGCTACAGGTGCTAAGTCAAAGACTGGTCTTCCAAGCTCTAACGTTCTTTACTTCGACTTAACAGATGATGCTTGGTGCTGTGCAAGACCTTCTGGTACAGAGCCAAAGATTAAGTTCTACATGGGCGTTAAGGGTACATCACTTGATGATGCTAACGCTAAGTTAGAGGAGCTTACAAAGGCTGTTATGGACATTGTTGAGGCTTAATTCAATTGTGATCGAGTCTTGACTACTAAATTAGGAATAAGATTAAACACATAATCTTAATAATAGAAACACAAATAAGACACATTTCGTTGCTATATTTAAAGCATAGCAACGATGTGTCTTTTTTAACTTAAAAAGTGGAAATGTTGCTAAAGAGATTGGATAGAGGAAGACCCAATTCATTCTAAGAACAAAGAAGATAAGGAGCTGATAAAAATGTACAACAATGACGATTCACAGTATCGTATGAGTGCTAGCGACATTAATCAATCTGACAATGCAGGACAGAACACAACTGCTAATACATCAGAGACAAGTGCTAACACAGGTTACACAAACACAACAAATAATTTTGGAGCTGATATAACTAACACATATAATCAAAACTATGGAACAGGAACTTATAATAATAACACAGCCTATGGTTTTAACTCAGCTACAGGACAAAGTACTCAGGGCTTTAACACATACAACCAGTCAAATATAAAGGTTGAGAAGCCAAAGAAGCCAAGAAAGCCTATTAAGTTTACAGGAAAGTTTTTAAAGAAGGCTGCCTGCTTTGTAATGATAGCTATTCTTTTTGGCGGTATTGCAGGATCTGTTATGTATAGCGTTAACTACTACGCTAATAAGTACATTTCAGATACAAGCTCTTCTTCCACAGAGAAAGCTTCAATAGCAACAGTTTCAACTGTATCATCAGTTTCATCAGATTCAGATACGGACCTTTCATCTGGATCAACAACAATAGATACAGAATCTATTTCAGAAGCTCTTTTACCAGCAATGGTTGAGCTTAATGGAACAACAACAGTAACAAGTTCATCAAGCTTTGGAATTGGAACACAGTCTTATGAGGCAACTAGTGCAGGTACAGGTATTATTATTGGTCAAAATGATAGTGAAATCCTTGTTGTAACTAATGCCCATGTAGTAGATGACATTGATAACTTAACTGCAGTATTTGTTGATGGTTCATCAGCTTCTGCAACAGTTAAGGGTTCAAAATCAGACCAGGATATTGCAGTAGTTGCAATTAACATCTCAGATCTTTCAAGTGACACAATTAGTGCCATTGCCATCGCTGAGTTAGATTATACTTCAGAGATTAAGGTTGGACAGCAGGTAGTAGCTATTGGTAATGCCCTTGGTGAAGGACAGTCAGTAACAACAGGTATTATCTCAGCACTTAATAGATCAATCACAGTAGATAACACAGAATTTACTGGCCTTATTATGACAAATGCAGCAATTAATTCAGGTAACTCAGGTGGTGCTTTAATTAATTCAGACGGTAAGGTTATTGCTATTAACTTTGCTAAGACAAGTAGTGATGGTGTAGAGGGTATGGCCTATGCAATTCCTATTTCAAATGTAGTTGACTTAATTAACTCACTTATGAATAAGGAAACACGTACTAAGGTATCGGAAGATGAAGCAGCATATCTTGGTATTGCAGGTGTAGATATTACAGACTACTATGCATCAGTATATGGTTATCCTACAGGCGTTCTCATTAGAACAGTTCAGTCAGATTCAGCAGCTGAAAAGGCTGGTCTTGAAAGCTATGATATTATTGTAGGCTTTGATGATAATACAATATCAAGTATGTCCGGACTACAAAGCTTGCTGCAATATTATAGTGCAGGTGAGACAGTAACGGTAGAATATTATCACCTAGAAGGTTCATCATACGTATTAAAGACAGTGGATGTAACTTTAGGTTATAAGAATTAATGGAAGTACAATTGATATATTTATAAAAAATCTTTGGAGATAATAATCTCCAAAGATTTTTTTATGCTTATTTTATGGGTTTAAAATTAACGCTATGATATAATATCAAAGGAAAAAGTTTAGATTTACGTGATATTGGAGGTTGACTCATGAGTAATGATGATTATAAAGAAGTAGATACATCTACTAGTGATAATTCTGAAACTAAGGCTGATAATAATTCTAATGATACTAATAAAAGAGGCTATGAGAAGTTCTGCGTTATCTGTAGAAGATCAGAGTCTCAGGTTAAGGGTAGAATGATAGATTTACCTAATAACATTACAGTTTGTGATGACTGCATGCAAAGAACTTTTGACCAGTTAAATAACTATCCATTACCTAATGACTATTTAAATGGTTTTGGTATGAATATGTTTACACCTAATAATGAGAATCAGACAAAGAAGGGTAAGGTTAAGAAGAAGGAAGAAAAGAAGAAGGACTTCCCTGAAATTGATTTAGCACATTTGCCTGCTCCTCATGAAATCAAGGCTAAGCTTGATGACTATGTTATTGGTCAGGACTATGCAAAGAAGGTTATGTCTGTAGCTGTTTATAATCACTATAAGAGGGTTGCAACAGATACTCAAAAAGAAATTGAGATTGAGAAGTCTAACATGCTTATGATTGGACCAACTGGTTCAGGTAAGACATATTTAGTAAAGACACTTGCAAGAATCCTTCAGGTGCCACTAGCTATTACAGATGCCACATCTCTTACAGAGGCGGGATATATTGGTGATGATATTGAATCTGTATTATCAAAGCTTTTAATGGCAGCAGATAATGATGTAGAGAAGGCAGAGAAGGGTATTGTCTTTATTGATGAGATAGATAAGATTGCAAAGAAGAAGGAAGTAAGAAGTAGAGATGTATCTGGTGAGTCAGTTCAGCAGGGCTTACTTAAGCTTCTTGAAGGTAGCGAGGTAGAGGTACCAGTAGGTGCAACTAGTAAGAATGCTATGGTGCCACTTGTAACTATGGATACAAGTAACATTTTATTCATCTGTGGCGGAGCCTTCCCAGATCTTGAAGAGATTATTAAGAACCGTCTTACAAAGTCAGCTTCAATCGGCTTTAACGCTGATTTAAAGGATAAGTATGACGAGGATACTAACATTTTATCTAAGGTAACTACAGAGGACTTAAGAGAATACGGTATGATTCCAGAATTCCTTGGTAGATTGCCAATTGTGTATAGCTTACAAAAGCTAAATGAAGAAGCTTATATTAAGATTTTAAAAGAGCCAAAGAATGCTATTCTTGCTCAGTATCAAAAGCTCCTTGCCCTTGATGAGGTAGAGCTTAAGTTTTCTGATGATGCCCTAGAAGCTATTGCTAAGAAGGCCATTAAGAAAGAAACCGGTGCTAGAGCTCTTCGTTCTATCATAGAAGAGTTCATGCTTGATATTATGTTTGAGATTCCTAAGGACAGTAATATTGGAACTGTAACTATTACAAAGGACTATATCGAGAACAAAGGAGCACCTCTTATTACAATGCGAGGTCAGGATTTACTAGAAGCAAAAATGTAAATCATATTGTAAATAATGAAATTATATGATAAATTTAAGAAAATAGGAGTTTTTCTCCAGTTAGGATTTAGTTATGAAATATAAAGCACTTGCCCTAGATTTAGATGGGACATTAACAGATAACAATAAGGAATTGCCAGAGAGAAATAAGGAGGCAATTTTTAAGGCTATTGAGAAAGGAGTAAGTGTTATCCTAGCATCAGGAAGACCCTTATTTGGTATTACGCCAATAGCCGACGCCTTAGAACTAAAGGAGAGAGGCGGTTATATACTTGCCTATAATGGTGGCCAGATTATTGACTGCAAGACAGGAGAATGCCTTCATAAGCGCATACTTCCAAGAGATTGTATGGAGGATGTGTGCAGATTTGCCAGAGACAATGGAGTTTGGGCACTTACTTATGAGGACACAACTGTGGTTTGCGAAAGTGATGACGACATTTATGTAGTTCGTGAGGCGAAATGTAATTACACAACAGTTAAGAAGGTAGATAGCCTTATTGATT
Organism: Lachnospira sp.; assembly: GCF_016290755.1. Taxonomy (NCBI): domain Bacteria; kingdom Bacillati; phylum Bacillota; class Clostridia; order Lachnospirales; family Lachnospiraceae; genus Lachnospira; species Lachnospira sp. Next base: position 37,792 of record NZ_JAEEVD010000008.1, on the reverse strand, counting down.
ACGTGGATTACGAGGTTTCTAAGTTTTTAGTAGTAGGTGAACATAAAAAACTTTTACCAGTTAGAGATGCAATTCTTGCTAAGTACGAAGGTAAGGTAGATGCCTTCTTCTCAGAGGATTACTTCCTAGAAGTGGTTCCTGCAAATGTAGCAAAGGACGAATCTCTTAAAATATTACTTGAAAAGATTGGCCTTACAACTGATGAGCTAATTGCTTGTGGAGATGGCATGAATGATATTCCAATGCTAAAGGTAGCAGCTTTATCAGTGGTTATGGAGAATGGCTATGACGAAGTAAAGAAATATGCCAATGTAATTGCACCATCCAACGAGGATTGCGGTGTTGCAGCAATTATTGAGGAGTATTTGCTTTAATTAAACCCTTAGATTACTAAGAGTAAAGACAGTTAAAGAGGGGATAAGAGGGATGTTATTATTAAAAAAGAGAATTGATTATTCGATGACAGATTTACATATCCACGTTTTACCGGAGACAGATGATGGGGCAGCAGATATTAAGACTACTGTGCAAATGCTAGAGCTTGCCCATGAAGATGGCATAAAGACACTAGTTTGTACGCCTCATTATCATCCGATAAAATGTAGATTACCACAGGCAGAGATAGAAAGAAGAGTTGGAGAAATTGAAAAAATTGCCAAACAGCTTTATGATGACTTTAAGCTATATGCTGGTAGAGAAGTTCTATATAGCCAGGATATTCCTAAGTCTATTAAGGCTAGGGGCATGACAATAAATCACTCTAGGTATGTTTTAGTTGAGTTTGACTATAGGGATAGCAGACAGACAATTAGAAACGGAGTGGTAAACATTTTAAACGAAGGACTAATTCCAATACTTGCTCATATCGAGAGATATCCAAGTATTATGCTTAATGAGGATTTAGCAGAAGAGCTAAAGAGAAAAGGTGCAATCCTACAGATTAACGCAGATGCCCTAGTTGGAGAAGAGGGCGCTGATGCAAAAAGGCTTGCGAAACATTTGCTTAAGAGAAAATTAGTAGATGTTATAGCTACCGATGCCCATACCGCAGGTAGGAGATGCCCAATTATGGGTGATGTGGTGCAATGGGTGTCTAATAAGTATGGCTATGACTATGCTAAAAAGATTTCAAAAGATAATCCTGATAGAATTATTAGGGATGAATTTATTGATTAGAGGGGTTTTAAATGGATAATAATAAAGCAGGTGAAAGAGAAATAGACCTTGGTCGTCTTTTCTCTATTCTTTGGGACAAAATAATTTTAATTATCTTTACAGGAGCCTTATTTGGTGCGGCGACTTTCCTAGCATCGAAGTTTTTTATAACTCCAGTTTATAATTCAACTACTCAACTCTATGTTCTTAATAGAGCTGATGATTCCACAACCACTTTAACAGATTTGCAAACTTCAACACAGCTTACAAAGGATTATATTATCCTTGTACAGTCAAGACCGGTTCTTGAGTATGTTGTTGAGGATTTAAGCCTTGATATGACTACTTCTGAACTCTCAGATATGATTTCTGTTACTACAATTTCAGATTCAAGAGTTTTGCAAATTTCTGTAAAGAATCCAGATCCTTATAGGGCTAAGGAAATTGCCGACTCTATTGCTCAATTTTCAGCAACACAAATCTGCGAGATTATGCATATTGAAGATGTAGAGATTATTGAAGAGGGCAATATAGCAACAATTCCTGAGTCTACAGGCATTAAGAGAAATACAATCATTGGTGTTTTACTAGGAATAATCTTTTCTTCGGGTGTAATTATTGTTAAGTCACTTTTTGATGACACAATTAAGACTAGCGAAGATGTGGAGAAATACCTTGGAATTAGTACACTTTCAATGATTCCTCTTTGTAAGGAAATGGATGATGGAAGAAGTAAGCTATCTAAGAAAAAGTCAAAGAAAAGAGGGAAGTAGATATGCAGACTATAAATATTGAGCGTTTGATTAAGTTAGACTACAGGGCAAATGAATCTTATAAAAATCTACGTACTAACATTCAGTTGTGTGGTTCTGATATTAAGACGATTATGTTTACTAGCACTACACCAGGCGAGGGAAAATCTACTGTTTCCTTTAACTTAGCAGTTTCCTTAGCAGAGGCTGGTAAAAAGGTAATCTTTATTGATGCAGACTTAAGAAAATCTGTCCTTGTAGGTAGATATAAGATTAATAAGTCTGTAAAGGGTTTGACACATTTTCTATCAGGAATTAATAAGTTTGAGGATGTGATGTATGGAACTAATGTGGACAATTTAAATGTGGTCTTTTCAGGCCCGGTTCCACCAAATCCTACAGAGCTTTTAGGCAATAAGGTCTTTAAGACACTGCTTAAGGTTTTAAGAGATCTTTATGATTATATAATTATTGATACGCCACCTATTGGTAGCGTAATTGATAGTGCTATTGTAGCTCAGGAGTGCGATGGAACTGTGGTTGTTGTAGGTTCTAATATGGTGGGCTATAAATACGCGCAAAAAGCCATAGAGCAGCTTAAAAAGACTAATACAACTATTCTAGGAGCTGTGCTTAATAAGGTTGATGTAAACGATAATAAGTACTATGGAAAATATTATGGAAAATACTACGGTAGATATTCAGATGCCGGAGAAGAGTAAGCAGCAAAAACTAGCAGTAAATATAAACATAATATGCTGTTACGAGAAATAACAAAAATATAAAAAATGACGTTAGAATCTTAATTTTTATTGCATTTTGTGGTAAATTATAGAAATGCTATTTAACTGCTAAATGGCAACGTTATGGAAATAAACTAATAAGGAGACCATCATGGCAGGAATATTTACAAATACGAAAAATGATATGCAATATCTTTTTGCAAAAAAAGATGGCTTAACAAAAAAGGAACGACGAAGAAAAAGGAGAGCATGGGGAACTGTTATAGGCTTGATTTTAGTTTTGATTCAGTTCGTACTAACAGTGCTTGTATTAAAGAATGCTATAACGCTAGACATTTTACCTTTAAGGTATATGCTTGCTATAACACTATTCTTGGTGTTTGTGCTTTTGTTTGACTTTATTACACAGTTTAGCAAAAGTAAGTTAATGGGAAAAATATTAGCGATTGCCCTTTCAGGCTTGATGCTATATAGTTACATTTTCTCAGCAAAAGTTGTAGATACTTTATCGAAGATATCCGGAGTTACAACTCGTACAGACGTCTTTGATGTGGTTGTGCTTGCAGATGACAAAGCGGAGTCTATTGCAGATACAGCAAATTATACTTACGGATATTGCAATATGATAGATGCTGATATTTATGAATCAGCAATGGGAAAATTAGAAGAGGATGATAAGATTACTCCTGAAACTAAGATTTACAGTGATTGGGATACTGTAGTTAGTTCATTAGAGAAAAATAATGACATTCAGGTAGCTTTAATCTCAGAGGATAGTTTGATTTCCTTACAAGAAAATTATGTAAATTTCTCTTCAGAAATAAAAATCTTAGGTCGTGTGGAAGTGGTATCAGAAATTGAATTAGAGAAGTCTAAGAAGGTAGATGCCGATAATCCATTTGTAGTTTATCTCTCGGGAGATGATGCATTTGGTAGAGCAGAATATACAGGACGTAGTGATGTTAATATCATAGCGGTTATAAATCCTGATACAAAGCAGGTTTTACTTGTAACAACACCAAGAGATTCCTATGTAACTATTACAACAGATGATGGAAGATCTGGTCTTGATAAGTTGACACATGCTAGTGATGCAGGACTTGATAACTCAATTATTGCCCTAGAGAATATCTATGAGGGTTTACATATTGATTATTATTTAAGAATTAATTTTACTGGTTGTATCGATGTGGTGGATGCCCTTGGTGGTATTGATGTAAATTCAAGCGTGGAATTTACTAATGGTGATGATGCTTGGTATGAAAATTTTCACTTTAACGAAGGTATTAATCACTTAAACGGTGAGCAGACACTTGCCTTTGTTAGAGAAAGACATGCCTTTGCTCGTGGAGATTTCCAGAGAGGTGAGAATCAGGAAGCAGCCATTACAGGTATTATTAATAAGGCTACATCAAAGGCAATCCTTACAAAATACGATGAGGTATTAGATGCAGCTAGTGATATGATTCTTACAAATATGCCTACATCTTTTATTACTGATCTTGTTAAGGAGCAGTTATCTGATGGTAAGAACTGGAACATCCAAAGCTATGCAGTAACAGGTACACCATCAGAGCCAGGTAAGGGTCCTACAGGTGAGGTATATCACTATAAGAATATGTCTGTTGTATATCTAGATGATTCAAGTATTGCAATGGCTAATGATTTAATGTCTAAGACAATGAATGGTGATGTGTTTAATGTAGATGAGTATGCAGAAGAGCATATTAATGATTATAAGTAGATAGACTTTATTTTTTCACGATTTTGTGCTAGATTTATAAGTGCTGTTTAACCGCGAAATGGCAAAATTATGGATAAAAAAGAAATTAAAGGAGGCCATTTATGGCAGGATTCTTTACCAGATCAAAAAATGACATGAAATATCTTTTTGCTAATAAAGATGAATTGTCAAAAAAAGAACGTAGAAGGAAGAGACGTGGTTGGGCTACTGTTATAGGAATTATCCTAGTTTTAATACAGTTGGTTTTAACAGTGTTAATGCTTAAGAATGTTTTTATATTAGATATATTACCAACGAAATATATGATAGCGCTTACAATTTTCCTTGTATGTGTGCTACTTTACGATTTTACATCGCAGTTTAGTAACTCGAAATTTATGGGAAAGATACTTGCAGTATTACTTTCTTTTGTAATGTTATATTGTTACATTTTCTCAGCAAAAGTTGTAAGCACCCTTACCAAGATTACGGGAGTATCAACAAGAACTGATATTATGGATGTAATTGTTTTATCTGATGATGAGGCAGAGTCAATTGCAGACACAGCTAAATATACATATGCTTATTCTGATATAACAGATTCTGATATTTATGAAAGCGCTGTTAATCAGTTAGAGAAGGAGAATAATATTCATCCATCTCTTAAGACTTATGATAATTGGGACACAACAATCGATGAACTTTTAGATAACTCAGATGTACAGGCAGTTTTAGTTTCTGAGGAGATGCTTACTTCCCTTGAAGAAGCAGATGATACCTTAGCATCTAATATCAAGGTAATTGGTACAGTTGAGTTGGTTACAACTATTACAGTTGAAGAGGCAGATAAGGTAAGCGCAAGCAAGCCATTTGTTATTTTTGTTTCAGGAAATGATGATTATGGAACAGTTAAGTATAACGGACATAGTGATGTTAATATCTTAGCTGTAGTTAATCCAGATACAAGACAGATTTTACTTGTATCTACACCAAGAGATTCTTACATTACTATTGAGACAGATAGTGGTAAGTCAGGACTTGATAAGTTAACACATGCAGGTAATGCAGGTGTTGATAATACAATTAAGGCATTAGAGAACCTTTATGGAATTGATGTTAATTACTATATAAGACTTAATTTCTCAGGTTGTATCGGCGTTGTAGATGCACTTGGAGGAATTACGGTTAATTCCGAGGTTGCATTTACTAATGGTGATAATGCTTGGTATGAGAACTTTACATTCAATGAGGGTGAGAATGAACTTAATGGTGAGCAGACACTTGCCTTTGTAAGAGAAAGATTGGCTTTCGGAGATGGTGATTTCCAAAGAGCACGTAATCAAATTGCAGCTATTAAGGGTATTATTAATAAGGCAACTTCAGCAACAATACTTTCTAATTATGCAACAGTACTTGATGCAATAAGTGATATGATTCTAACAGATATGCCAACATCCTTTATTACTCAATTAGTTAAGGAACAGTTATCGGATACAACAGCTTGGAATATTCAAAGCTACAGTTTATCTGGCACAACAGGTCCAGCTAATGGACAGGTTTATGGACTTTCAGGAATGTCAGTTGTATTCCTTGATGATGATAGTGTTAATACAGCTATCCAGCTTATGAGTAAGATTATGAATGGTGAGACATTTGACGTTGATGAGTATGTTGAGAGCTTATCAACAACAGCAGAGTAAGATTAATAATCTTTAGTCTGAGAGCAGATAACTTAATATATTAAGCTTTGTCATAAAGCTTTTGCTTAAGGCTCCAAGGAAAGAGGTGACTAACTCTTTTCTTGGAGCTTTCTTTATTAGTTTTGGATAGGGCTATATTTAAGAATCTAAAGGCTTGTTTATGAAAATGTGACACATTTGTTAGACAACGTTAAATATTTGTCATACAACGCTTTATATAATTAAGCTAAAGACCATATAAAAGCATAGTTCAACCAAATTAAAATTAATATTTTTCGGATTTTCTAAAATTATTTAGGTGGCACCCTAAATCAACTTGTCAAAATTAAGTTGGTAAATTATAATATGCAAGGTAGAGATATAAAAGAGTTTTAATTCTTTTATACACAGCTTTTAAAACCTATAAAAGCTATGCTAGCGCTACGTGTTAGATACATTTTTTAAGAAATGAAGGAAGCTTAAAGAATGTGACGTAGCCTACATCTATAAAAATATCTAAAGGAGTTTGAAATTATGGGATATGTAGATGAAGTTTTAGACTTAGTATCAAAGAGAGATGCTAGCCAGCCAGAATTTATTCAGGCAGTAACAGAGGTTCTTAATTCATTAAGACCAGTTGTAGAGAAGAATGAGGAGCTTTACAGAAAGAACGCTATCCTTGAAAGAATCACAGAGCCAGATCGTCAGATCATGTTTAGAGTACCTTGGGTTGATGACAATGGTCAGGTTCAGGTTAACAGAGGTTTTAGAGTACAGTTCAATAACGCTATTGGACCATACAAGGGAGGTCTTAGACTTCACCCATCAGTAAACTTAGGTATTATTAAGTTCTTAGGTTTCGAGCAGATTTTCAAGAACTCACTTACAACACTTCCTATCGGTGGTGGTAAAGGTGGTTCTGATTTCGATCCTAAGGGTAAATCAGATAGAGAAATTATGGCATTCTGCCAGAGCTTCATGACAGAGCTTGCTAAGTATATCGGTGCTGACATCGATGTTCCTGCTGGTGATATCGGAACAGGTGCTAGAGAAATCGGCTTCATGTTTGGTCAGTATAAGAGAATCAAGAACCTTTACGAAGGTGTTCTTACAGGTAAGGGTCTTACATACGGTGGTTCTCTTGCAAGAACTCAGGCTACAGGTTACGGCTTATTATACTTAACAGAAGAGTTAATTAAGTGCCATAGCGATAACATCGCTGGTAAGACAGTTGCTGTTTCTGGTTCAGGTAACGTTGCAATCTACGCTATCGAGAAGGCTCAGCAGTTAGGTGCTAAGGTTGTTACTTGCTCAGATTCAACAGGTTGGATCTATGATGAGTCAGGTATCGATGTTGAACTTCTTAAGGAAGTTAAGGAAGTTAAGAGAGCTCGTCTTACAGAATATGCTGCAGCTAAGCCATCTGCTCAGTACTTCGAAAAGAAGAACGGTGAGCACGGTGTATGGCAGTATAAGGTAGATGTTGCACTTCCATGTGCTACACAGAACGAACTTGACCTTGAAGATGCTAAGGCTTTAGTAGCTAACGGTGTTAAGTATGTTTGTGAAGGTGCTAACATGCCTACAACAATTGATGCTACAGAATACTTCCAGGCTAACGGCGTTTGCTTCGTAGGTGGTAAGGCTGCTAATGCTGGTGGTGTTGCTACTTCAGCTCTTGAAATGAGCCAGAACTCTGAAAGACTTAGCTGGACATTCGAAGAAGTTGATTCTAAGCTTAAGAACATCATGGTTGGTATCTACCACAATATCGATGAAGCTGCTAAGGAATACGGCATGGAAGGCAACTACGTAGCTGGTGCTAACATTGCTGGTTTCAAGAAGGTAGTTGAAGCAATGCTCGCTCAGGGTGTTTGCTAATCATAGATTAGAAAGTCTTAAATTATAGATTTTAGTTTTTTATAAATATTAGTTCATACGATTGTTAAGCGTATAAAAGAGATGTTTGTTTTTTGCAGATATAGCTTTTATACGCTTTTCTTTTGTCCTTTTTTGTATTAAAATTATTTAAGATAGCAATTTTGCGGGATAGAATGAATTCCTGCATTTTTTGGATACAAAGTGGAGATACATTTTACACATAATAAATAAGGAGGGGCTTATATGATAAGCAAGACTTTACAGACTAGATTAAAGAAAATGGCACTATTAGGTTTAGTTTCAATTAGTGTATTTTCATTGGCTGCCTGCGGAGGTAAGAAAAAGTCTAAGGGAACAACAAACAAGAGTACAGAAATGACAGAAGTGGATTCTGAAGGAAATGTGGTGAATCTAGGCAACCTTTACGAGGGAACAGGTTACACAATTTCTGCTCCAAGTAACTGGGCAGATGCAAAGACAAGTAATGAAAGTCTAGATTTAATGATTTATGACTCTAATATAACTGGGGATTTTGCAAGAAACCTTAATATTATTATTGAAGATTTATCAGCATATTCTTCAATGGATGCTGATAAGTATTTAGATGCTGCAAAGACTAAGCTTGTGCAGTCTGGCTATGCAGTTGAGGATGGAGAGAATAAGGATGTTAACGGAGTTTATACAACTTCTCTTATATATAGCTACACAACTAATGGCTATGTGGTGAAGGGCCAGCAGACTTACTTCTATAATGAAGGGGACAAGAAGGTCTATATTGTTACCTTTGCTTGCGCAGAAGAGGAGTTTGAAACTTATAAGGAAGCAGGAAACGAGATTGTTAATACATTTCAGTTTGACTAGAGCCTAATGGGGATTGGCTTAAAGCTTTTGAGAGGATAGAATTATGGCTAATATTGTAAAGCTTATGAATTTACTTGATGATAATGAAATAAGAATGCAGATAGCTCTTTTTGATGGGGTAAATATGTCTAGCGTGGCAAAGGAGGCGGGAAATCGCATCTTGTCTGGCCTTGCGGATGTGGCAAATGCATTTTCAGAAACCTTTACAAGTAAACAGGTGATAAATTACAAATATAAGACAAGTTCTGACGAGGTCATGGATAGGTATGTGGAGCTTTCAAAGATATCTAGAAAAGAGCTTATGGAGGACATGTATAAAAAGCTTTTGCAGGCTTACAAGGAGATTAATGGCAAGGAATATGAAGGGGATGTCGAAAGTCCGATTTTTACAAAAGCCTTGGTGGATATTGCGGCTTACGGCTTCAATATAAATCTTTATAAGCCAGTGGGCTCAAAGATTGATGAGATTGCTGCAAATTACGAGAAGCTTTTAATTAACGCATTCTATTCGCATTTGCAAAATCTATCTGAGGATGACCTAAAAGAAACTATTAAGCTATTAGACAGGGCCCTTGCTAGACTTAGCCTTGAAAATAAGCGAAAGCTTCAAGAGGCTATTATGCCCACAGCCTTTAATGCTAAGGGAATTATCCTAGCTCTAAGAAAGAGAAAGGATGTGGAGAAACTAAAGCTTAGCTTAGAATTACTTGGGGAGGATGCCTTTAAGTTTCTAGATGTGGATTTAAGTGTGGTATTCCAGACTATTAGAGGTCTTGGAAGGGTTTCTAGAATCTTGATAGCGAGACTTATTTTCAAATTAAGTAGGAACTCTGGCAGGAAGTTTTCTTATGGTAATGAAAAGCTGCCATCAGGGGCTAGTGACACGATCTTAGAGGAAGAAAAAGAAAAGGACAGACTTTTTAGAGAGAGTCTAAAGGGTGAGATTACTGTTCAAAAAAGGATAGATGAGTTAGAAAAGAAAAGAGATAGTCTTGAGGCCACAGCTCTTAAGCTAGATGAGGAGATTAAAGAGGTCATGGAGGGCTTTTATGAGGCCAAGGAAGAGTTTGATCTGCTTGATGCAAAGAAGGCTGACTATCTTGAAAAAAAACGACCTCAGCCAGAAACAAAGGTCTATTATAATAAGGTGAATGAAACAAAGCGTAAAATGGATAGAAGCTCGGATATTGCTGAGAAGAAGTCTAATAAATTGCTTCAGACAAAAGAGCAACTTGAGGAAAATAAAAAAAGTATTGAGCTTGAAAAAGAGACTTTGTCAGAGCTTAAAAAGAAGAGCTTTTCTGAGCTTAGTCTTAGGGCGGATGAGCTTATGGGGAAGTGGAGTAAGCGTTTTAATAAGCTTAAATTTGACCCAAGCATTTTCCAAAATTTAATTATCCGTTTTAGCTTTGAAGAGAGGCTTGAAATTGAGAGGATGCTTCTTGAAATTGAGCAAGAGGATAATTACTATGATTTATCTCTTGAAGAAAGGGAGATTAAGGTTTATATTTCCATAAGGGAATATGCCACTATAAAGATAGAAAATTTTCTTTGCAAGGATATTATCTAGCCTAAGCTTTCGCAGATTGAAAAAATGCGACATAAGCAAAATGATAAAACTTGTAAGAATTAGAAAGAGGACTTGTAATGCAATTTAAGGATTATGAGAGTGCGTGTAAATATTTAGACGAGCTAGGACAGTTTGCTAGTAAAACTGGAGTAGAAAGAGAGACTAGACTTCTTAAGAGTCTTAAAAATCCAGAAAATTATTTAAATGTAATTCACGTAGCTGGAACTAATGGAAAGGGTTCTTGTTGTGCCTTTCTAGCTAGCTGTTTAAAGGAGCTAAATTATAAGGTGGGGCTTTTTACTTCCCCACATTTAGTTAAGATTAATGAGCGTATTAAGATAAATAATATAGATATTTCTGATGAGGACTTTTTGGCCTGCCTAAACACTGTAATGCTTGCCGCAAAGGATGAGGAGTATGCCTACTTTGATTTACTTATGGCGGTGGCTATGGTGTATTACAAAAGGAATAATGTGGATTTTGTAGTATTAGAAACAGGCCTTGGTGGAAAACTTGATGCAACTAATGCGGTTAAAAGTCCGATTTGTTCAATAATTACGGGAGTAAGTCTTGAGCATACAGCCATTCTTGGAGACACAATTGAGAAGATTGCTACAGAAAAAGCAGGAATTATTAAGGAAAATGTGCCTCTAGTCTTTAATTCAAATGATCCGGTGGTTACAAAAGTAATTCGAAACAGATTTAATGAAGTAAATTCTAACAATAATTTCTTTAAAATCTACAGTGTGAATAAGGAGATGTATCGTATTAAGGAAATATCTTTGGCAAATATTGATTTTTTCCTTGATAATGATTATTATAAGAATGATTGTTTTTCGATAGGGTCTAATGGAATATATCAAGTTTTGAATTCTTCACTGTGTTTAACAGCGCTTGCAGTTTTAGCACGTGAGAAAGTGATAAATTTTGATCGAGAAGCATTTAAAATAGGCATTAAGAATACAAGATGGCCAGGCAGAATGGAACTAGTAAAGAAGAATGTCTTCATTGATGGAGGACATAATCCAGAGGGTATTGCTAGATTTATTGAGTCTGTTAAGGAGATTATCAAGATAAGTGATAAGAAGACTAAGTTGCTTTTTTCAGTTGTTAGTGATAAGGACTATAGCCAGATGATTCGTGAACTTGTAGAATCAGCTTGTTTTGATGAATATTACATAACAGTAGTTGGAGGCTTAAGGAAAGTTTCTAAGGAAATTATTATTGATACATTTTCAAAATATACCAATAAGGAAATTAGGTCAGTAGATAATGCCGGTGAGTTTATAAATTCCTATGATGGAGAGGAACTCCTTTTTGCAGTGGGTTCTCTTTATTTAGTGGGAGAGATAAAAGAATGTGTTAATTAAGAATTGGAGGATAAATAGATGATAGATTTTGATGAAGAAATTCAGAAGTTTCAGCCTAGTTTAGAGGTAGAGGATGCTGAAGATGCAATTTATAATAACGATATACCAGATATTACAGATTTAATGAAGAATATCATTTCAGGCGACAGAAAGGACAAGTAGTTATTATGAGATGTTTTAAATGTGGAAGTCTTCTCACAGCTAATAATACATGTCCTAAGTGTAATGAAGATGTAAGAATCTACAAAAAGACATGCCAGGCTTCAGATAAATATTATAATCTTGCACTTGAGAAGGCTAAAGTTCGTGATTTAACTGGTGCAATTGAGACATTAAAGATTGCTTTAATGATTAACAAGTATAATATTAATGCAAGAAACCTCTTAGGTTTAGTTTACTGCGAGATGGGTGAAGTTGTTGAAGCCCTTACACAGTGGGTAATTTCTAAGAATTTTGCAATCGATGACAATGTGGCTAGTGACTACATCAAAAGAATTCAGTCAAATCAGAATAGATTTGAGATGGTAACAGGTACTATTAAGAAGTTTAATCAGGCTTTAAAGTATGCCAAAGAGGATAATACTGATTTAGCTATTATTCAGTTAAAGAAGATTACACTTTCTAATCCTTCATTACTTAAGGCACAGTTGCTTCTTGCTCTTCTCTATCTTAAGAATGATGATGATCAGAGAGCACAAAAGTGCATTAACTATGTATTAAAGGTGGATAAGAATAACACAATTGCCTTAAGATATGATGCTGAACTTAAGCGCAAGCAGGCATTAAAGAAAGAGGATGTTTCTAAGTCTTTCTTACCAAAGCGTAAGAAGAATAATGTAGAGAATAAGCCTCTTAACGGCAATGATGTTATTATTCCAAGATCAACATATAAAGAGCCAAGCAATGGCGGTATTACAATTATTAACATTTTAGCAGGTGTAGTAATTGGTGCAGCTCTTATTTGGTTCCTTGTTATGCCTGCAAGAAATAAGGGCTTAACAAGTGATTACAATAAGACTTTAACTGATTATTCTGAACAGCTCTCATCAGCTAACATTGAGGTTACATCCCTTCAGACACAGGTGGATGACTTAACAGCTCAAAAGGAAGCTCTTGAGTCACAGCTCAGTGGTGTTTCAGGAACAGGCGGTTCTAATGCATTATTAGTTTCATTAATTAGTAGTGCAAATGCATACATTGACGGCGATACAACAGCAGCCGCTGAATATATCATGGATATTGATGTAAGCTCACTTCCATCTGATGAAGCTAAGGCACTTTATAATACAATAGCAAGCGCTACCTTATCTAATGCAGCTTCAAGCTTCTATCAGAGTGGTAGGTCAGCTTATCAGAGTAAAGAATACGAAACAGCAGCACAGTATTTTGTAAAGGCTTATAAGTGCGACAGTACTAACGTTTATTATGTATATTATGCAGCATTAAGTTATGCAGCATTAAATGATACAGAGAATGCTAAGACTTATTATCAGATTATTATTGATGACTTCTCAACAAGCAATAGTACATATGCGAAGGAAGCCAGCGAATATGTGTCATCACATTAATTGGAGTTTTATAAATGGCAATGACAGAAATAGAGATGCACTATAATAAATTCAACGAAGATAAGAGACTCTTATCAAGACATGGTCATGTTGAATTTGTTACAACTATGAAATATGTGCATATTTATTTAGATGAGATTTTAAAAGATGTTAGCTCAAAAAGTGACATCAAGATTATAGACATTGGAGCGGGGACAGGTGCTTATAGCGTTCCCCTAGCCAATGAAGGTTATGACTTAACAGCAGTAGAACTTGTTAAGCATAACCTAGGCCTTTTAAAGGCTAAGGGTGCAAATGTAAAGGCATATCAAGGTAACGCTCTTAAGTTAAAGCGTTTTGAGGATAACAGCTTTGATATGGCGCTTTTATTTGGACCAATGTATCATTTATTTTCAAAGGAAGATAAGTTAAAGGCTCTTAGCGAAGCTAAGAGAGTTGTAAAGCCAGGAGGATATATCTTGGTTGCCTATATTATGAATGAATATAGCGTTATAACTTATGCCTTTAAGGAAAAGCATATAATGGAATGCCTAGAAGAGGGAAGATTTGATAAGGATTATAAGACAATTTCTTCTACTAAGGATTTATATGACTATATGCGAATTGAGAACATTAATGAATTAAATGAAGAACTAGGACTTAAAAGAGAGAAGATTATTTCTCCTGATGGCCCTGCAAATTATATTAGACAATTCCTTAATGCTTTATCAGAAGAGGAGTATGAGGAATTCATTAAATACCATCTATCAACCTGTGAAAGACAGGATTTGATTGGAGCAGGTGGTCATACCCTTGATATTTTAAGAAAATAAAGAAATTAATAAGACTGGTAAGTAAAAAATTACTTACCAGTCTTTCTTTATATTAGAGATTTAATTCTAATTAATTATTGCTACTGTTAGCGCTATTGTTGCTCTTGTTTGAGCTGTTCGAACTACTTGAACTTGAAGATTTCTTAGTAGTCGTTTCTTCTGTAGAAGATTCTTCTTCAGAACTTTTTGTTTCTTGTTGAGTTTTAGTGCCTGACGAACTTGTGCTTGAGCTACTAGTACCCGTCGACGTTCCACTTGAGTCTGTCGTCGTGGCTGTATTTGAATGAATTGTACAGAAATTCGTCAATTGATCAGCTGTTATAGAGTATGCTGCATCTGCCGTTGTGTAATTTGATGCGTCATCTGATGCACCAAGTGGTGTTGTTACAGATTCCTTTAATGTAAGGATTCTAGTTGTTGTAGATGTACAACCAGCTACTGCAATTGCACCAGAGTCGTTACAAATTGTAACCTTAACATGTGTACTACATGTCTCTGTTGGAACATTGTCTTCTGAGAAGTATTCACTAATAATAGTGCTTCCTCTCTCATCCTGTGAACAAAGGTCTGATGGTAATTCACCTGATTTGCTACAAACTTCCGTCTGAACAATGCCTTCTGGCTGTTCATAGCTTCCTTCCGCATCACCGGTGTAATCATTAATTGCTGACATTATCTTGCCCCAAATTCTAGTATGGTTTACATTGTTAACCTTTGTTGAGTTATCATCGTAACCAACCCAAATTGAAGCAGCGTAGTATGGTGTGTAACCACAGAACCACTTATCTGTATCATTCTGTGTTGTACCTGTTTTACCACAAACTGGCTGACCTGAGAAGTTAGCAGCTGTTGCAGTACCGTTTGTTACAACTGAACGAAGGGCTGAAGTTAATAACCATGCTGTTGTTTCTTTTAATACTCTATGAGTATTAGATGTTGTATTATCAATTAATACATTTCCTTCACTATCAAGAACCTGTGTGTAATAAATAGGTTCTGTGTAGACTCCGCCATTAGCAATAGCTGCATAGGCTGCTGTCATATCGATATTACAAACACCTCGTGTCATACCACCAAGTGCTAATGACTGAACCACATCGTGGTTTCCATTAATTGCCTCGGATGGTGAGACAAGTGTTGAAATACCAAATTTTTCCAAATAATTATAACCTACCTGAGGAGTTATAAGTGTAAGAACTTTAACTGCAGGTACGTTTTCTGAAATAGTAATAGCTTCTCTAACCGTCATTAAGCCTCTGTAAGACTTATCGTAGTTAGTTACAAGCTTTGAATCTGAACCACTGTAGTAGTATGGAGCATCATCAATTGCTGTTGCAAGTGTGATAGCACCAGTATCAAGGGCTGGTCCGTAAGCTACTAATGGCTTAATTGAAGAACCAGGCTGTCTAGTAACATCATCTGTTGCTCTGTTAAGAGTTCTGTTACCAGTTTTATCACCTCGACCACCAACCAAGACTTTAACATATCCTGTAGATTGTTCAATCATTGAGAAGGATACCTGTGGCTGAATTACGAAATCAATTGATTCGTAAGAAAGTGTACCGCCATCTGCTAACATAGCCTCTTCATATTCCTTAATTAAGGAATTGGCTTTATCCTCACTTGTCTGTGTTAATGAAAATGAAGAATCGCCCTTAGTCTGTGTAAACCAAGTATACATCGTACTATGTGAGTAGTAGTGGTATGTGCCATCCGTCTCCTTAACTGTGAAGGATAAGTTAATTGAGAATTGCGTTGAACTTGGCCAGTTCGATGTATCGTTAATGATATCATCTGCAATCTCTTGCATATCAGTGTCTTGGGTTGTATAAATCTGTAGGCCGCCACCATAAATTAGGTTAGAAGCCTGAGTTTCTGTGTAACCATACTGCTCCATTAAATCATCTGTGAGCTGTTCAATAACCTCATCAACAAAATAAGAATAAGTTGAGCTTGATGTTGTAATTGTGAGACCCTCAAGTCTTGCATAAACATCGTCTGCAACAGCATCGTCATATTGAGCCTGTGTTATATAGCCCTGTTCTAGCATATTAGATAGAACCTGTATCTGACGAGATCTGTTCTTATCCGGATAGTTGATTGGGTTTAATCCCTGTGGATTCTTAGTGATTGATGCAATTACTGCACATTCACTTAGCGTTAATTCGGAAACATCTTTATTAAAATAGCCTTCTGCGGCTGCTTGAACTCCATAATATCCATTACCTAAGTTAATAGTATTTAGATAATTCTCTAAAATGTCGTCCTTAGACATTACCGTTTCTAGTTTAACTGCTAGATATTGTTCCTGTATTTTACGCTTTATCTTCTCGATTGTAGTTTCGTTGTATGCATTAAATACATTGTTCTTTAGCAACTGCTGTGTAATTGTTGAGGCACCTTGCGATAGACCTCCGTTAGTTACAGCAATAGCAGCAGCTCGTATAATACCTTTTACATCAATACCGTTGTGTTCATAAAAACGTTCATCTTCAATAGCAACAAAGGCTTCTTGAAGTTCAACTGGTATCTGATCAAGGGTTACATAAGTTCTGTTGGCGCCTGAAGAGGCTAAAGTTTGAATCTCTTCACCGTTACTATCATAGACTTTAGTAGCATACCCATTAGGGGATACATCAATAGTAGATATATCAGGGGCACTCTCGATAATACCCTGAAATGCACCAAAGACTAGACATGAACCACCAACAACAATAGCGATAGCAAATATAAGAAGAATCTTTACACAAAATACCCCAAGCTTAGTTTCAAGCTTAGTGGCAGATGAGTTTAGAAGCTTCTTCTTGTCAATAATGCCTCGTCCACCGTAATTCATATATTCACCTCATTTTTCTTGTACCGATTGTACATGGCATGATATTATATCAGGTGTGTGCTGGAATAGATATGAAATAGAAAGTAAACAATGTGAATTGCTTACTTAAGCTAAATATACTTCGATTGAAGTAAACTTAGCTAATCTCCCAGCGACCACATAGTTTACGTATAGATGTAGATGTGTAAACTTTAGATGTCTGACTGATATGCGTCTAAATTATATCATAAAAGAGATATAGGAGCAATTAAAATGAAACTGGTATTAGAAAAGGGAATTGGTGAAATTATCGAGAAAAAGTCTCGTTTTATAGCCCACGTTTTATATATTGATAATGAAGAGCAGGCCCAGGAGTATATTAATAAATTAAAGAAAAAATACTGGGATGCAAGACATAACTGTTATGCTTATGTATTAGGAGATAAAGGAGAAATCCAGAGATTTTCAGATGATGGAGAACCTTCAGGTACTGCAGGTAAGCCTATACTTGATTTAATTACATCAAGAGAGCTTACAAATTGTCTTGTGGTTGTAACAAGATACTTTGGTGGAATCTTACTTGGAACTGGTGGACTTGTAAGAGCTTATCAGGGTGCAACTATTGAAGGACTTAATAATAGTGTACTTGGTAATCTTATAGATGGAATTACAGGGGAAATGGACTTTGAATATGGCAATCTCTCTAAGGTGCAATACATTTGCGATAACTTTGGAATAGATATTCAAGAAACAGAATATACTGAAAAAGTGCACATGAAGTTAGTTATCGAAAATGAAAAAATTGATGATTTTGTGCAAAAACTCCAAAACGAATTCTCGGGTGAAATTCAAATTGTTAACAAAGTGCAACAAAAAATCTGTAAAAGGATATAGCAGACCAATATTTACAGTAGTAAATTATGAATAAAAAATGAAGAGTAGTAAAAAGTTACAATACAAAGGTTAAATTACAAATAAAACCCCAATTTATTTGTAAAAGTAGTGAAAAATAATCAAACATGTCAAAATGATTTGTGCACATTTTACATAAAATTAAGTTTCTGAAAACTATAATTTAAGTTGTTATTTTAAAGTTTTGATAAAGAATTAACAAAAATGAAGAAATTGTAAACATTTAAAACCCGCATAAACACTGACATTCATAAAAAATCCAAAAAAAATACAAGAAATGTTAAAAATAGCCTTGTTAAAATATAACAAAAATGATAATATAGCCATGTTGGGAATACCAACAAAAGGGGGTTGTTCCCCAAAACCAATTAAGGAGGGTTTTAAGGTTTATGAAAAAGACAATTAAAAAGCTTACTGCTGTAGGTTTAACACTTACATCAGTAATGGGTCTTGTTGCTTGTGGTGCTTCAAATTCATCAAGCGACAACTCTAAGTCTAAGTCAGTGGACTGGAGTTCAGTTGAAAAGCCAGGAACATTTTCAGTAATGGTCGATGGTACAGTTGTAAAGGATACTAACGGTGGTCAGGCATTCTATGATTATCTCGGAGAGTTAACAGGTCTTGACATCGAATGGATCCGTCCAGAACACAGTGCTTATTATGATCAGGTAGCAAGTACATTCGCATCAGGTGATATTCCTGATGTAGTTCTTCTTTCATCTGATTACTTAGCACTTTACGCTAACAATGGTTACCTTTGGGATATGACAGATGCTTGGGAAAAATCTGAAACAAAGAATTCAGGCAGACTTATCTCAGCTGCAGAGAAGATCGAAGCAGCTAACGTAGTTTTAGGTGCTGATGGCGAATATGCTATGTATGGTTACTCACCATTCCGTGGTAATGGTTGCTGTACATACATCAAGGCTTCTTGGTTAAAGGCTGCTGGTTTATCAGTAGATGATGTTAAGGATAAGACTCTCACATATTCAGAGTACTATGACATCTTAAAGAAGATGAAGGCTGCTGCTGCTTCAGATTACGTAATTTCAGCTCCAGGCTGGATCGGAACAGAAGCTCCATATACTAACTATTTACCAGAATTCTATCAGGATGCTGAATATACATTCTATAAGAATGCTGATGGTGAATATGTTGATGGTTTCTCAGAAGATGCTATGAAGGACGCTCTTCAGAGAATTCAGGACGCTGTTAAGGATGGTATCATCGATTCTGAAACAGAAGGTCAGACAACATCTCAGGCTCGTAACAAGTTCTACTCAACAGATCCTTCAACAGAATCTGGTGTATTCACATACTGGGCTGGTACATGGGCTGATACATTAGTAACTAACCTTGCTAATAAGGGTCTTGACTCAGAATTAGTTGCTATTTACCCAATCGAAGAACTTGGTACTTACACAGAAAGACTTTCAACAGCTTGGTGTATTACATCAGCAGCTGATGATGCAGGTAAGGCAGAAGGTATTTACAAGTACTTCATCGATACAATGCTCGATGGTGGCGATGTACAGATGGCTTGGGAATACGGTGCTAAGGGAACTCACTGGGATGATAAGGCAGAAACTGTAACACTTGCTACTGCTAAGGAAGGCGATGCTGTTAAGTCTTATACATATAACGAAGGTGAATTCCACTTCTTACCTTCTCCAGAAGATCCAACAACTCTTATGAAGAAGAATCACATTGATCCAGTTCTTGCTATTGCATCATTCAATGGTACAGATCCTGGTGCTAAGTCATTAACAGATAATGTTAAGGACAACTTCGAGATGTTCTCTTCTCACTCAGATGTGGCTACTCCACTTCCAATGACAGAGACTCTTGGTAACAACATCACAGATATCAACACAGCTAGAAACGAAGTTATCTCTAAGGTTGCTCTTAACCAGATGTCAGTTGAAGATGGTATGAAGTACTATAAAGATACAGTAGGTTCTAAGGTTGAAGCTGTACTTAAGTCACTTAACTCTTTAGGTGAATAATCCGAATTAGAAATAATTCAGCTAGCATAAGCTAGATTTGTGGCGACGCCACATCATAAGAATTCATGTCGGGGGTTTCCCCGATGTGGATTCTATATTTTAGTTATCAAGTACTGATGATAGCTATGAAAAAATATAGGAAAGAAGGTATAAAGATGCAGTGTAAATCTTGCAACTCAGAATTACCTAAGAACGCTAAGATTTGTCCAAAGTGTGGCGCACAGGTAAGCAAGCCAGCAGGTAACCTTAAGGTTATTTCTATTTTTGGTTTCGTAATTATGCTTATTGCTTCTATGCTACCATTCGTACAGTCTGGTGAAGAAGTTCTTGATGGTTATGTACCAAAGGCTTTTGCATTCAGTTTTATGAACATTTCAGTGCCAGTTATGTGGTACTTATTTATCTTACTTTTAGTAGTAGGTGTGCTTCTCGTTGTAGCTAAGAAAGAAATCTTCTCAATCTGCGCATCAGTTGCAGCTATGATTGTTTGGGTAATTTCTTACTTTGGCTTCACTTATGAAATCGTTGTTGGTAAGACAACAGGCGGTGGTCTTAGAAAAGAATATACAACATTAATGGATATTCTTAACAACGGATATGATGGAAATGCATATCATATTGGCGTTGGTGTATACGTAATGGTTATTGGTTTAATCGTTGCTATCGCTGGTGTATTCATCGATGTTTTAAAGCACTTCAAGAAGGATCTTGGAGTAGATTCAAAGTATTTATCTAACTCTATTAATCAGAGTTTAGGTTTAAAGCTTTACTATTATAGAGGTTTCTACCTCATGTATTTACCAGTATTAATCATGATTCTCATCTTTAACTACTGGCCAATGCTTGGATGTCGTTATGCATTCACAAGATATGTAATTGGTAATCCATATTACATTGGTTTATATCATTTCCAGACAATGTTAACAAACGATACATTCTTCTGGAGAGCATTTAGAAATACTCTTATCCTTTCTATTGTTAAGTTAATTCTTAATACAGGATTTGCAGTTATTATTTCTTTACTTCTTAATGAAATTGTTAATATGCCATTTAAGAAGACAGTACAGACTATTGTATATCTCCCTCACTTCATGTCATGGGTTGTTATCTTCTCTGTATTTAGAATGATTTTATCAGTTAATAGTTCAGGTGTAATTAACGGTTTCTTAATTAATGTAGGCCTTATTGATTCACCTATTTCATTCCTTGCAGATACTCGTTACTGGAGAGGAACTTTCTATGTAATGAACCTTTGGAAGGATACAGGTTGGGGAACAGTCCTCTTCCTTGCTACATTATCTGGTATCAGCCCTGATTTATATGAGGCTGCTCAGATTGATGGTGCTAACAGATTTAAGAGATTGATTTACATCACTCTTCCAGCACTTGCTAATACAATTATTACTGTATTCATTCTTAACCTTGCTAAGGTTATGAACCTTTTCGAATCAGTATTCGTAACTAAGAGTTCGGCTGTAGACTCAGTTGCATCTGTTTTACAGACATATGTTTATGATAAGACATTCGCTGGTGGTAACTCAGATTATGGTTATACAACAGCAGTTGGTTTATTTAAGTCATTTGTTGGTATGATTCTCGTACTTGGCTGTAACTATGCATCTAAGAAGGTCCGCGGACGTGGAATTGTATAAGGAGGCAATATAATGAGTGATGATAAGATTGTAGTTAGAAAGAAAAAGAAGAAATTCAAGGTCTTCCCACTTGTTAATGGACTTATCTTTATTTTAATTTCATTAATAATTATTATTCCTATTTGGAAGGTACTTTGTGATTCATTAGATGCTCGTTCAGCTTATGGTCTCAATTTACATCCAGTAGAATTTACACTTGGTGGTTACCAGGCTATTATCAACAGAACAAGTTTATATATGCCATTCGTAATTTCAGTAGTAACAACTATTGTTGGTACATTCTGTGGTTTATTACTTGTTACTCTTGGTGGTTATGTACTTATTCAGTGGGAAATGCCAGGAAGAAACTTCTTTGCATATATGTTGTTATTCACAATGATTTTCGATGGTGGTATGATTCCAAAGTACCTCGTTATTAAGGAATTAGGCTTAATGAACACACTTTGGGCTGTTATCTTACCTATGTCAATCAATGTTTATAACTTAGTTCTTATGAGAAACTTCTTTGAAGGTATTCCAGAATCCTTATTTGAAGCTGCTCAGATCGATGGATGCTCTCCAATGGGTATCTTCTTCAAGATCGTCCTTCCATTATCAAAGGCTGCTCTTGCTTCAATCGGTTTGATGTTCTCAGTTTCATTCTGGAACGATTATACAAACTTCAAGTTATATATTTCTAAGAACAACTTATATAACTTCCAGATCAGACTTCGTTCAATGGTTTCTGATAGTGATATTCCTAATGATTCATCAGTTTCACCTGAGACAATCTCAAGTGCAGCTACTATCGTTGCGGTATTACCATTCGCTATCATTTATCCATTCTGTCAGAAGTACTTCGTTCAGGGTGTTAATGTAGGTGCCGTTAAGGAATAATTTCCTTTAAGGAATTTTATAGGGGTCGCTATCCTTGGGGTAGCGGCCCTTTTTTTACCGAAGCAAAATTATATGTAAAACATGTCTTTAATTGACTTTAATAAGTAGAATAGAAATCTTTTGTATGATACAATGTTAAAAGATTTTGATGCAAAAGGGGTAGGCAGTATGGTCAGGTATACATTAGAAGATGCAATTTATCTAGAGAATTTACCAGCAATTAAAGAGATTCTTGAAGAAGAACCTAGCTTAATTGATGGTCTTGATAAGGATGGCATAATGATGCCATTTCTTGCAGCTAAGACAGGTAATCTAGATATTGTTAAATATATAGTTGAGTATTCTAGGGCAAGTATGAACATTTACGATGATAATCATAGAAGCATTTTGCATTATGCAAGTATGTCGGGAAATGTGCCAACTTGTCAGTATTTGGTAGAAAGAGTTGGAATGTCAATTGTTGAGGGGGATAACGACTTAGTTACACCTCTTGATATTGCCCATGACAATAAGTATTTTGATTTGGAAGAGTACTATGAATCTGTTCTTGGAGTTGGTTTGGAGCAAATGTATAAAAACCCCATAAGAACTGGCTTCTTCCCAGATCCATCAATATGTAGGGTTGGCAATGACTACTACATGGTTAATTCATCTTTTATCTATTATCCATGCATTCCAGTATCCCATTCTACAGATTTGGTGCATTGGAGAATAATAGGTTATGCCATAACTAATCCAGCTTGGGCCAATTTAGATGAGCTTGAAGGCGGAAGAGGTTATTGGGCTCCTGATATTTCTTACTATAATGGTAAATTTTACATAACCGCCACATATAGACTTAATGATGATGGAAATGTATATAGAAAGCAGATTGTGGTTAGTTCTACTAATCCAGAAGGCCCATATAGTAAGCCGGCAATTATTGATGAAGACGGAATTGATCCATCAATCTTTAATGATGATGATGGAAGAAGATATATGCTTCTTAATAGAGGTGCTAGAATCTTTGAATTAAGTGAAGATGCAACAACACAGATTTCAAAGGCTAAGTTGTTATTCTATGGGGATAATAAGAGAGCACCGGAGGGACCACATTTGCTTAAGAAAGATGGTTATTACTATCTCTTTGAAGCAGAGGGTGGAACAGGACCAGGACATAGAATTACTGTTTCAAGAAGTAAGGAACTTATGGGAACTTACACACCATGTCCTTACAATCCTATTATGAGACAGACTAATGAGTCCGCAATTATTCAGCGTTGTGGCCATGGTAAGCCGGTTCAGACACAAAATGGCGACTGGTATATGGTTTATCTTTGTGGTCGAAAGATTGGTGAGGGTTATTCACTTCTTGGTAGAGAGACAGCCCTTGATCCTATAACTTGGACTGAGGATGACTGGCCACTTGTTAATAATCTTAAAGGCCCTTCAAACCTACAGAAAAAGCCGGATTTACCAGAAACTGTCTGGGAAAATGAATATAAAGACGACTTTAAGGAGTCTTATTTAAGTACAGAGTGGCTTTTCCCAAGAGTACCAGAGATGGATGGAATAGTACTTGAAAACTCTTATGTGAAAATTAAGGGAAGTGTTTATGATCTTGATTCTATTAAGGCGAAAAACATTTTACTAAGAAGACAGACTTCCTTTAAATTTAGTGCTGATACTTGCCTTAGAATGCCGAAATTAAAGGCAGGACAGAATATGGGTATGACTTGTTATTATGATGAGAATACCTATCTTAAGTTTGGTGTTTATAGACTTGAAGATAAGAGCGAGAGATTTGTCTTAAAGGTGGAGGAGCGCATCGGGGATGATTATATTTCTTACCCAGATATCGAGCTTGACGAGACTAAATCCTTCTTGTATTTGCGAGTGGATACACATTTTCTTAAAAGAAGCTTTTCTTACAGCTATGATGGACGTCATTATACAAAATATCTACATCTTGATAATGTTTATTATTTATGCGATGAGGGTATTAAGAAGGGAAAGCGATTTACAGGTGCTATGCTTGGACTTTATGTCTATGGCGGGGAGCATCAAAAGAATCTAGATACTAGATTTGAGAAGCCATTATATGGCGAATTTGATTACTTTAATTACAATCCAGAAATGTAAATAAAAGGAGAAGAGAAGATATGGCTAATTATGATGTAAATAGCATGTATGAAGCAGCGATTAAGTTAGCAAAGTCAGTGGACTTAAAGGGTCTTGAGGCTGATGAGGCTGGAAAGTATCTTAATGCTGTTGCTTACGGCGCAAAGGATTTTGGCAAAGACTTTAAGGAGCTTTTAGAAAATGGCTTATCTGCCGCAGTGTCAGAAACAGGCCTTAACTGTGCAAAGACAGGCGATGTTGAAAACTTCCTTGCAGGAAATGCAGCTTATATGGCAGCAAGCCTTACAGGTGAAGAAAAGTACACAGACCTTGCTTGCGCTATTGCAAAGACACTTGATGAGGTTAAGAAGTCAGACAAGGGTTATTTCCTTAATAGCAATGGCAAGGAATGCTTATGTGTAACATTTAAGGCATTTTCTTTCTATATGAATTATGAAACTAAGAATGGTGGTAAGGAGCGCTACAACGACATTATCGCTCAGTATAAGGCCATTTTTTCAAATATGTTAGGAAATACTGTACTTGACTTAAAAAACGGCAATGAGAAGGAATTAAAGCCTTTAGTTTACTTCGCAGCAGCTTTAGTAGATACACTAGAACTTATGGACCAGGCTCTTTATGAGATTTGGGCTAAGCTTAGAGAATTCTACAAGGAGACTATTAAGGCAATCCTTAATTCTGCTAGATTTACACTTGGAAAGAACAAGGAATACGACTTAGTCTTTGCTTATGCAATTTTTAAGGGCTGTAGAATGAACCTTATTCATACAGAAAAGTATGAGTGCGAGGCAGCTTCACTCTTTGATTTAGTAAACGAAGATCTTGAATCTTTAATGGATGCTAGTGCAAATGTAAAATCTGCATACATTTTAGCAGCAACAGAAAGCATCAAGAATAGAGAATATCAGGATTATGGCCGTTTAAAGGGAGGCGTATTATGGAGTTAAAATTAGTTAATAAGACAGCAAGAAGCATCGTTATTGAATTAGACGATGGTGGAAAATATTACACAAAGAAGAAGTTTACAGTTTTAGTAAACGGTGAAGAATATCAGGAATCTAAGCAGGTTATTACATCAATCTATGGTTTAAAGCCTGATAAGGATTATGAAATCGCAGTTAACTACGAGGGCGAGAAGGTTGAAAAGCTCACAGTTCATACAGATTACGAATTCGTTACATTAAATGTTAGAGAATTTGGCGCTTATGGTGATGGAGAGCATGATGATACAAATGCTATTCAGTGCGCAATTATGGCTTGTCCAAAGGATTCAAGAGTATTGGTTCCAGAAGGAGTTTATAAGATTTCAAGCATTTTCCTTAAGGATAACTTAACTCTTGAGCTTGCTAAGGGTGCCGTTCTTTCAGCTTACACAGATAGAGAGAAGTTCCCAATCCTACCTGGTATGATTGAGAGCTACGATGAAGAGACTATGTATAATTTAGGCTCTTGGGAAGGTAATCCACTTGATACATTTTCAGCAATTGTTTGTGGTATAAATGTATCAAATGTTGTAATTACTGGTGAAGGTACAATCGAGGGTAACACAAGCTTTGAAAACTGGTGGAATAACTGCAAGATTCGTAACATCGCTTGGAGACCAAGATTATTCTTTATTAACCACTGTAGCAATGTGACAATGCATGGTATTACTGTTCAGAACTCACCTTCTTGGACAATTCATCCATACTTTAGTAAGCACTTAAAGTTTATTGATGTTAAGATTAAGAACCCTGCAAATTCACATAACACAGATGGTCTTGATCCAGAGAGCTGC
Organism: Lachnospira sp.; assembly: GCF_016290755.1. Classification (NCBI taxonomy): domain Bacteria; kingdom Bacillati; phylum Bacillota; class Clostridia; order Lachnospirales; family Lachnospiraceae; genus Lachnospira; species Lachnospira sp. Next base: position 11,519 of record NZ_JAEEVD010000008.1, on the reverse strand, counting down.
GAAGATGTATTAGTACTTGGTACATACATTTCAGTAGGTGATGACTGTATCGCTATTAAGTCAGGTAAGATTTACATGGCTGAGAGCTTAAAGACTCCTACAAGCAACATGACGGTAAGACAGTGCTGCATGAGAGATGGCCACGGTGCTGTAACTGTAGGTTCTGAGATTGCTGCAGGTGTTAAGGATGTTCACATTAAGGATTGTCTCTTTATGAACACTGATAGAGGTTTAAGAGTTAAGACAAGACGTGGTAGAGGTAAGCTATCAGTTCTTGATGATATTAGCTTTGAAAATATTGATATGGACAACGTAATGACTCCATTTGTTGTAAACAGCTTCTATTTCTGCGATCCAGATGGTAAGACAGAATACGTTGGTTCAAAGAATCCTCTTCCAGTGGATGATAGAACTCCATCAATTAAGAGATTAAAGTTTAAGGACATTAAGGCAACAAATTGCCACGTTGCAGGCGCATATATCTGCGGTCTTCCAGAGATGAAGATTGAAGAATTAAGATTTGAAAATATTGACTTTAACTATGCTGAGAATGCAAAGTCTGGTGTAGCTGCTATGATGCTTGGTTGTGATGAGGCTAGCAAGCAGGGCTTAGTAGTAAGCAATATCAAGAAGCTTATTCTTAAAAATGTAAACATTACAGGTAATGAAGGCGAAGCAATTGTTGCAACAAATGTTGATGAAATTGAGAGAAACTAATAAGTGATTTTTTAGGCCTTGGTGTGAAAGCATCGAGGCCTAGTTTATCTAATGAATCTGCTTATTTAAGGGGGCAAAAAATGAATTTAAAAGCACCAAAAGGAATTGATGTAGAAAGTTGGTTCATTGAGTGCTACAGAAGGCATAAAGGTCATCCGCTCTTTATCCTTTTTAGACTTTATAAGGGTAATTACAACAAGTTCCTACTTGCAGTAATTTTCTTCTTTATAAAGCATGCACCAGTGTGGGTTTTACCAATCGTAACAGCCAATATTATTAACGATGTTACAGGAAACAGCCCAAATCTTCATACAAGAATTATTATTCAGGCTGTTATTATGATAGGCCTTATCTTACTTAATGTACCTATGAATTATCTCTACACAAGGTATAAATCTCTTGCCACAAGATATTGTGAAACAGGTTTACGTAAGGCCTTAGTTAGAAAACTACAGCAGCTATCCATTTCCTATCATAAGGAAACCATGGCTGGTAGATTACAATCAAAGATCATGCGAGATGTAGAAGCAGTAGAAACTCTTTCAACTCAGATGTTTCTAAGTATTCTAAATATCGCACTTAATATTACCATCGCTCTTTGTGTAACAATTTCTAAGAGTATGTTGGTTTTTAGCTTCTTTCTTATAACAACACCTATTGCTGCAGCAACTATGGTTTTCTTTAGAAATATTATGAAGAAGCGTAACAACGAATTTAGAAGAGAGATGGAAGAGACTTCTGCAAGAGTTATGGAAATGGTGGAGCTTATTCCTGTTACTAGAGCCCATGCCCTAGAAGAGGAAGAGGTTGAAAAAATCAGCGGCCAGCTATTTACTGTAGCAGAAAAAGGCTACAAGCTAGATATTATCCAGTCTTTGTTTGGTTCCGTTGGTTGGGCCATTTTCCAGATATTCCAGGTGGTTTGTCTTGCTTTTACAGGCTTTCTTGCAATTAAGGGCACAGTTCTTCCTGGTGATATCACCCTTTATCAAAGTTACTTTGCAACTATTGTCAATCAGGTATCTTCACTTATGGCCTTAGTTCCTACAATTGCTAAGGGTATTGAATCCGTTAACTCTATTGGCGAGGTATTACTTGAGGAAGACATTGAGGATAACGAAGGCAAGTATGCCCTTGAAAATGTATACGGAGAATTCGACTTTAAAGATGTTAAATTTGGATATAACAACTCCGAAAGTCATGTATTAAAAGGCCTTAACCTCCATGTTAATAAGGGTGAGACCATAGCTTTAGTGGGTGAATCGGGAGCTGGTAAATCTACAGTTTTAAACCTTGTTATTGGCTTTAATTTCGCTTCTGAGGGTATTGTTAGTGTTGATGGACATAATCTAGAAGAAATCGATTTAAGGACCTATAGAAAGCATATAGCGGTGGTTCCGCAGACTTCTATTATTTTCTCAGGAACTATAAGAGACAATATCACTTATGGTATGGAGGATGTAGATGAGGAGACTCTATCAAAGGTAGTAGATGCAGCAAACCTTCGCGAACTTATTGATAGATTGCCGGAAGGCCTTGATACAATGGTGGGAGAGCACGGTGGTAAATTATCTGGTGGTCAAAGACAGAGAATATCTATTGCTAGAGCCCTTATTAGAAATCCAGAGGTTATTGTATTTGATGAGGCTACATCAGCCCTTGATAGTATTTCTGAAAAGCTTATTCAGTCCGCTATTAATAACCTAACAAAGGATAGAACTACATTTATTGTAGCCCATAGACTCTCAACTATTAGAGATGCTGACAAAATTGCGGTTATAGCTGATGGAAAATGTATTGAGTACGGAAGCTTTGATGAACTTATGGCACTTAAGGGACATTTCTATAAGATGAAGTCATTACAAAGTTAGTCTAAGAGCCTTAATGCAGGGAAGAGTGTAGGGAAGGTTTACAGTTAAGCCTTTTTGTGACATTTTCGTAAATAAAAAAATAAGAGGTTAAATTATCTACATAGGGGGATGATAATTTAACCTCTTTTATTTATATTCACTATTTACAAGAATATGTGATTAAGCCCAAATTCTTAATGTAGAAATAAGCTTTTCCTTCTTGTCAGTATCAAGCTTCTGAACTAACTGAATAATTTCGTTGTCAAGAGCTGTCTTCTGATATTCCTTATCTACAGAACCTGCTAAGTAATCAAGTGAAACTCCTGTAAGTTCAGCATAGTATGAAAGCATTCTTAATGTCATAAGATTACGTCCATTCTCTACGTTACTGATATAACCAGGTGTTACGTCTAATGCCTTAGCAACATCTTCCTGTGTAAGACCGTGGGAAATTCTTAACTTCTTAACCTTTGCACCTAAATCGTTTTCCATGTTTGCAACCTCCAAAAAAAATAAAATAAAACGTGATGCAATGTTTCTAATAATTTTAAAACATTACCATTTAGTGTAGTACCTAAAGAATATACTACAAATCTTCTGAGTTTAAAAGTGAAAAATTTTAAACCAAATCCAATCTTTAGCTAAGAACAAATAGGGGATCTCTTAAGCTAAAGGCGCGAAAATTGGGGAATAATCGCGATTATATAATCAAATCAGAAGGGCAATAATGCCCTCTGATTTAGATATTAAAATTTGCTAAAACTAGATTTAACTTTTTATAATCTAGCATAAATAAATGTGTTTGAAAAGCAAGTAGATGAGAAATTACTTCTTGTTAGCTCTATATCTTGCTGTTGAATCAAGAATCTTCTTACGGATTCTTAAGTGAGTAGGAGTTACCTCAAGTAACTCGTCTGTATCGATATAATCAAGAGCCTGCTCTAAGCTTAATACCTTAGGTGGTACAAGTCTTAATGCTTCATCAGCACTTGATGATCGAGTATTAGTAAGATGCTTTGTCTTGCAGACATTAACTTCGATATCTTCTGTACGAGGGTTCTCACCGATAATCATACCAGCATAAACCTTCTCACCAGGTCCAACGAATAATGTACCACGATCCTGAGCATTAAATAAACCGTATGTAACTGTTTCACCATCTTCATAAGCGATTAATGAACCAGTCTTTCTATAAGAGATATCTCCCTTATATTCTTCATAACCTTCAAAGGATGAGTTAATAATACCGTTACCCTTTGTATCTGTCATGAACTCGCCTCTGTAACCGATAAGACCTCTTGCAGGAATGTTAAACTGCAATCTTGTGTAACCACCGTTAATAGGTGTCATACCAAGAAGTTCACCCTTTCTCTGGCTTAACTTCTGGATTACTGAACCAGAGAATTCATCTGGAACATCGATATAACATAATTCCATAGGCTCGAGCTTCTTACCACGCTCATCAGTCTTAAATAAAACTTCTGCCTTACTTACAGCAAATTCATAGCCTTCACGACGCATGTTCTCAATAAGAACTGAAAGATGTAATTCACCTCTACCAGAAACCTTGAATGAGTTTTCTGAACCTGGGTTTTCTTCAACTCTTAAAGAAACGTCAGTGTTAAGCTCTCTAAATAATCTATCTCTTAAATGTCTAGATGTAACGAACTTACCTTCCTTACCAGCAAGTGGAGAGTCATTAACCATGAAATCCATAGAAAGTGTTGGCTCTGAAATCTTCTGGAATGGAATAGCTACAGGGTTATCTACTGAACATAATGTATCACCGATGTGAATATCTGCAATACCTGAAACAGCAACGATTTCACCGATTGTAGCTTCGTTAACTTCTACCTTGTTAAGACCCTGGAAAGTATAGAGCTTTGTAACTCTAACTCTCTTATGAACAGAAGGGTCATGATGGTTAACAATCATAACCTCCTGATTTACCTTGATTGAACCGTTATCAATCTTACCTACACCGATTCTACCAACGAATTCGTTGTAATCGATTGTTGAAACAAGCATCTGTGTATCAGCATCTGGATCTCCTTCTGGAGCTGGGATGTTATCAACGATACACTGGAATAATGGTTCCATATCCTTCTTTTCATCATTTAAATCAGCCATAGCATAACCTGACTTAGCTGATGCGAAAATAAATGGGCAATCAAGCTGGTCTTCATTAGCGTCTAAGTCGATGAATAATTCTAAGATCTCATCGATAACTTCGTTTGGTCTAGCTTCTGGTCTATCAATCTTATTGATACAAACAATAATTGATAGTTCAAGTTCGAGTGCCTTCTGTAAAACGAACTTTGTCTGTGGCATAACGCCTTCAAAAGCATCGACAACGAGAATAACACCATTAACCATCTTTAAAACTCGTTCAACCTCACCACCGAAGTCAGCATGGCCTGGAGTATCTATAATGTTAATCTTTGTATCCTTATAAGTGATAGCAGTGTTTTTAGAAAGAATTGTAATTCCTCTTTCACGTTCAATATCGTTAGAATCCATGACACGTTCTGCTACTTCCTGATTAGCTCTAAAAGTACCACTCTGCTTTAAAAGCTCATCAACAAGAGTTGTCTTACCATGATCTACGTGGGCGATAATAGCGATATTACGAATATCTTCACGTTTTGTCCTCATTGTTTAGTCCTTTCTTTATAAATACGAAATCTAATTTATTAATTAGCAAGTAGGGCTTAAAAATTAAGCCTGTTGTAATAGCAACTTTTTAATTCTATCATAATATTTTCAAATTACAATAGTCTAAAAATAGAAAATATTGTATCTTAATTAGTACAATAGTTAAACTAAAATTTTTAAGAAAAATTGTGTATACAATATTTTTAATGTATGCTATATTTAAGTAAATTTTACATAAGAAAATTCTTAATATAAGATAGTTATTAGTAAAAAATGTATTTTGTACACAAAATCTACAAAGTTTTATTTTACACTATCTTTTAGTCAAGCAACAGAGAAAACGAAAGACTAGCTGTTGTTGATACTTTTTTGGGATAAAGGAAGGAGAAAACGAGAAATGTTAGAGAAAATCGCAGAGAATAACAAAGTCAGAATAGTAGGAAAGGTTGTTTCAGATTTCCAGTTCAGTCACGAAAGCTTTGGTGAAGGTTTCTACATTTGTAATGTAGCAGTTTCAAGACTTAGTGATATGGAAGATATTATTCCTATTATTGTTTCAGACAGATTATTTGATGTGCATTCAGATTGTAAGGGTAAGGATGTTGTTATTTTAGGTCAGTTTAGATCATATAACAGACATGAAGAGACAGGTAGAAAGTTATTATTATCTGTTTTCGTAAAGGAAATTATTTTTGTAGAAGAATTAGAAAATCATGATGAATTCAATGAATACTATGATTTATATGCAGCTGAGAAGCAGGAAGCTGTAAAGTCAGAGGAAGAGGAAACAGAAGAGCATCCACATAAGATTCCTTCTAATCAGATTTTCCTTGATGGTTTCGTTTGTAAGCCACCTGTATATAGAAAGACTCCACTTGGTAGAGAAATCGCAGATTTATTAGTAGCTGTTAACAGACAGTACGGTAAGTCAGATTACATTCCATGTATTGCTTGGGGCCGTAATGCAAAATATGCTTCAGATATTAAGATTGGTGCTAACATTCAGGTTGTTGGTAGAGTACAGTCTAGAGAGTATTCAAAGAAGATTTCTGAGGACAAAACTGAGATTAGAGTAGCATACGAAGTTTCAGTAAGTCAGATTAAGAAAATTACAGAATAAAATATATACATTTAACTAGTTGTAATTGGTTGACATCGATATTTTCAAGTGCTATATTGACACTTGTAAATAAGAAGTTATTTACAATATAATTTAATAAGTGATAGGAATTTTATTTCTATATAAGGTAGAGGTTGCGTAATTTATTAGTAGCTATTAGGAGGACCCGGAGTCCTAAGAATAAGAGTGAAAGGAAATTTCGCCGAAGTGTAGATATGCCGGAGTATCTATGCTGGGAGTATGGTCAATAACCATGCGACTGTCATCATAAGATGGAGGGCTACTTAAGGATTAATTAATATTTAGGAAGATTCTTTAGGTGCCAGTCTATTTGACTGGCATTTGTTTTGCCTTAACCTTTACCTAGGTAATGAACTAGAACTTTTTAAATATTAAGTAGCCGCAAATGGCAGAAAGAGGAAAGATATGTCAGTATTTACTGGAGCAGGTGTAGCAATTATTACACCTATGAAGGACAATGGTGAAGTTAATTATGAGAAGCTTGGAGAATTTCTCGATTTCCAGATTAACAATTCTACAGATGCTATTATTATCTGTGGTACAACTGGTGAGGCTTCAACATTAACTAACGAAGAACATATTGAAGCTATTAGATTTACAGCTGAATATGTTAACAAGAGAGTTCCTGTTATTGCAGGTACAGGTTCTAATTGCACAGAGTCAGCAATTTATTTATCTAAGGAAGCTCAAAAAGTAGGTGTAGATGGTTTATTAGTTGTAACACCTTACTACAATAAGACTACACAAAAAGGTCTTTATAAGCACTACAGTGCCATTGCTAAGTCAGTAGACTTACCAATTATTATGTACAATGTTCCAAGTAGAACAGGCTGCAATATTCAGCCAGAGACAGCTGTTAAGTTAGCTAAGGATGTTGAGAATATCGTTGCTATTAAGGCAGCTACAGGTAATCTTACACAGGAAAGTAAGATGATGGCATTAGCTGAAGGTAGACTTGATATGTATTCAGGTGAAGATGGACTTATTGTCCCACTTATGTCTATTGGAGCTAAGGGTGTTATTTCAGTATTATCTAATGTAGCACCAAAGCAGACACATGATATTTGTGCTGAGTTTATGGCAGGTAACGTTGAGAAGGCTAAGGAATTACAGTTTAAGGCTCTTAATTTAGTAGATGCATTATTCTGTGAGGTTAATCCTATTCCAGTTAAGCATGCCCTTAATTTAATGGGTTGGAATGTTGGTCCACTTCGCGCTCCTTTATGTGAAATGGAAGATGCAAATCTTAAGAGACTTGAAAGTGCCCTTAAGGAATACGTCGTACTTTAATAACTAAAGTAAAATGATATAAAAGAGGTAGTAAATGACAAGAGCAATTATGCATGGCTGTAATGGCCATATGGGTAGAGTTATTACAGGAATTTGTGATAACGATAAGGACATTGAGATAGTTGCAGGTGTTGATCCATTTGATGATGGACATAACACATACCCTGTATTTGGCTCAATTAAGGATTGTAATATTGAAGCTGATGTAATTATTGATTTTGCAGCAGCAAAGGCTATTGATGCCTTACTTGATTATGTAGAGGAAAAGAAGGTTCCAGTAGTAGTTTGTACAACTGGTTTATCTGATGAACAGATAGCAAGAATTAAGGATGTTTCAACACGTGTAGCTGTTTTAAAGTCAGCTAACATGTCCCTTGGTATTAATACAATTTTCAAGCTTTTAAAGGAAGCTGCAAAGGTATTCGCACCAGAGGGTTTTGATATTGAAATCGTTGAGAAGCATCATAATAAGAAGATTGATGCACCATCTGGTACAGCACTTGCTCTAGCTGATTCTATGAAGGAAGTCTTAGATGATGATTACTTCTATAGATATGATAGAAGTCAGCTTAGAGAGAAGAGAAATCCTAAGGAAATCGGTATTAGTGCTGTTAGAGGCGGTACAATCGTTGGCGAGCATGAAGTATTCTTTGCTGGCGAAGACGAAGTAATTGAAATTAAACATACTGCTTATTCAAAGGCAGTCTTTGCAAAGGGAGCAGTTAGCGCTGCTAAGTTCCTTAATGGCAAGGGTGCTGGCCTTTATGATATGGGCGATGTAATTGCATAGAAATTAACTTGGCTGGCTGCTTTAAAGCCAGCCTTTTTATATAGCTTACAAGCTGGAATGTTAGTGCTAGTTACATTTAGAATTAGAGGCAAGTCATAATTAGAAAAATGTTCTTCTAAACAGTCATAAAGCAAAGCATAGCCTAGTCCTAAATTTCTCTTATCTTCATCAACAAAAACTCCGTAAATTGTAGCGTAAGATTTTTCAAAACTAATATTAATCACGGCAGCAGGTTCTTCCTCGTTAAAGCAGGCATTAAGAATCTGAACATCTTCATCTTCGATGCCGTAAACCTCACTAGATTCAGAGCTTTCATCAGCTTCAAGAGCTTCACCAGAATTAGAAGCATCTTCTGCTGATAAATATAGATAATAATGTTGGTGATCTTCTGTAAAGGCGCAGTAGTGGTCGATTTTTAAGCTGTCCTTTGAAAGCGTCTCCTGATTAGTCACAAAATCCTCTTTCTTTAAAACATAGAGATACTCTGAATAAAGATAGTCAGAAACAAAGCTAGCATCCTTAAACTCATCCTCTAGTGGCATAATAAAGTTTGAGCTATTCTGCCAGTCAGAGATACATTTTCCAAGCAACTTAGTAAAACAGCCCTTGTTTCTATATTCTGGAAGGGTAAGAGCTGAGATTTCGAAAATGTTTTTGCTAGCCTCATCTAATTCAAAATCAGAAGTTACGGGCTTTTCAAAGTTAATTAAAAGGGCGCCAAGATAGCTAATGATAGTGTCACCTTCAAAGAGAGCGTAGCCTAGAAACTTAGGGTTGTACTGGTTTGAGTAGTAAGGCTCGCAGTCACTACATTTTCCTAAGAAGTCATTAAAAGCGGCTGAGATTGTTTCATCTATATAGTCTAATTTTTTGATTTCCATTATTGTTCCTCCAAAATGTCTTTTATATGAATATTTGTCGCGTTTTTTTAAAATTTAGCGGAAATTTTTACAGGCCAAATTACGACAAGTGGTTTTAAATACTAGGTATTGAGGCCTAGACCTTTCAAAACTTTTATTTACAAAATAGTTTAAATGCATTATGATTATATCATTGCCTAACAATAGGTTACAAGTTATAAGCAAGTTTGATTTCTTGGAAAAAGTTAAGCTACTTACTTGGTAGCTTATTTATATTTAAGGAGGACTTATGAGCAAAGTTGCGATTGTTACAGACAGCAATAGTGGTATTACACAAAAAGAAAGCAAAGAATTAGGAATAAGAGTAATTCCTATGCCATTTTTCATTGATGGTAAGGAATATCTTGAAGATATTACATTAACACAGGAAGAATTTTACGTAAAGCTTGAAGGAGATGCTGATATTTCTACATCTCAGCCATCAGTTGGTGAATTACAGGATACATTTGATGAGGTCTTAAAGGATTACGATGAACTTGTATTTATCCCAATGTCTAGCGGTCTTTCAGGCACATGCCAGACAGCTACAATGCTTGCTGAGGATTATGATGGAAAGGTTTGCGTTGTTAACAACCAGAGAATTTCTGTCACTATGAGACAGTCAGCTATTGATGCACTTGAGCTTGCAAAGAAGGGTTATTCAGCTAAGGAAATCAAGGAAATCCTAGAGAAGCATAAGTTTGATTCAAGTATATATATCACACTTGAGACTTTAAAGTATCTTAAGAAGGGCGGAAGAATCACACCTGCAGCTGCAGCAATTGGTACAGTTTTAAACTTAAAGCCAGTTTTACAGATTCAGGGCGAGAAGCTTGATGCTTACACTAAGACAAGAGGTAAGGAAGCTGCTAAAAAGAAGATGATTGAAGCTATGAAAAATGACTTCGAGAACCGTTTTGCTAACTTCGCAAAGGAAGGTAAGCTTCATCTTGAGGCTGCATATTCAGGAAATCCAGAAGAGGCAGCAGAGTGGAAGGAATTATTATCTAAGGAATTCCCAGGATACGACATCCACATGGATCCATTATCCCTTAGTATCTCATGTCATATCGGTAAGGGCGCACTTGCAGTAGCTGTGTCAGCTTGTTTACCTGAGCTTGAGGCATAAAACTATTTTTAACTTGCAATCAATATACATAGCATATATAATTGACTAAATTGTACGTGAATCAGGACTTATAGATTATACATTTTTAGGATTTGTGTATGGTTTATAAGGAGTTGTGTAGATGAAAATTGCAGTTAGATATTTTAGCAGAAGTAAGAATGGGAATACTAGAAAGCTAGCTAAGGCTATGTCAGAGGCCCTTGGAGTGGAAGCCCTTGATATAAGCCATCCAGTGGATAAGGACACAGACATTTTGTTTCTTGGAAACTCGGTTTATTACGAGGATGCAGATCCTAATGTGAAGTCTTTTATAGATAATCTTGAATTAGAGAAGGGGACGATTTATAATTTTTCCTCTTCCGCTATTAGAAAGTCCACTCATAGTCAGATAAAAAAATGTATAGAAGAGAGAAAGAGAAAGGGCGAGACAGGCCTAAAGCTTTCAGATAAGGAGTTCTTTTGCAAGGGTGAATTTGGTCTGATGCATAAGGACAGACCGAATAGTTGTGACCTAATGAACATTAAGGATTTTGCTAAAAATGTAGTCGCAGCCTATAATTAAGAGCATTTCCAAGCAGGTAATACTTGCTTGGATTTTTTTATTTTAAGCTTTTGTTTAGCTAATGGGAAATTATGATGAATAAAAGAATTTACTCATGAGAATACATTTGTTAAAATAGTTAAAGTCAAAGGAATGGGAAAGGAGAAAACTATGGCACTTAAGGAACGTAAGGAAATTAATGATAAATTTAAGTGGGCAGTTAATGATATATATGCTAGTGATGCTGCCTGGAAAGAGGATTTAGGGGAACTTGAAAAGTTAGCGGCTATTCCTTGCCAATATAAGGGCGAGATTGCCAAAGGCGTTGAAAATCTATACGCTGCAATTAAGGAATCAGATGAGGTAGATTATAAAGTCGAGAGAGTTTATGTCTACGCATTTATGAAATATTACGAGGACACATCAAATGCCCAGTATCAGGAGATGTCCGGAAAGGCCCAGGCTATAGCTGTAAAGATGGCAGAGAAGTACTCATTTTTAGAGCCT